>DASWXL010000065.1:0-2555 GCA_036405495.1 Sphingobacteriaceae bacterium
TTTTTTTCAAGATTAAATTCGATGGTGATGTTACTTCGGCCCTGATTACTCGATGACGAGATGTTTCGGATACCATCTATCGAGTTTATGGCTTTTTCAAGCGGTTCAGTAATCTGTGATTCGATGATATCGGCGTTTGCGCCGGAATAGCTGGTACTAACCGAAACGATAGCAGGATCTATCGACGGGTATTCGCGAACTCCTAAAAATGTGAAACCGATCACTCCAAAAAGCAGCAGGAGCAAATTCATCACGATGGTAAATACCGGTCGCTTGATACTGGTTGTTGATAAGCTCATAGTCCTTTTAGTTAGTGGTTTTTCCGGTTGAAACTTTAACCGGTGCCCCGTCTTTTAACGACATCACGCCGGTTGTTAATACGGTATCGCCGGGCTTTAATCCGGATAATACCAAAATATCGCTGGCAGTACGGGTAGACGTCTCTACCATGACCTCTTTGGCCTTTCCCGAATCAGATACAAATACCTTTTTCCCGTTCTGTACCGGAATGATCGCTTGTGTTGGGATCAGGATGGCGTCTTCGATATTGGACAGCGGCAGGTTGATCTTGGCAAATGATCCCGGTAGCAACGTGCCGTCCGGGTTTGGCGCCTGTGCCCTTACCTGCAAGGTGCGGGTAGTGGTTTCAATGCCTGGCTCTATTGCATAAACTTTTCCGGTGAAAGCTTTAGGTGAACCGGCCACATTGAAAGTAAACTCGGTGTTCTCGCGAATTTGACCTGAATATTTTTCAGGTATCGAAAAAGTGAGTTTCACCGGGTTCATGCTTACCAGCCGGGCGACCGTGGTAGTCGGGGTCAGATAGTCTCCGTTTGATACCGACCGGAGGCCTATGCGTCCGTTGAAAGGTGCCAGGATAGACGTTTTAGCCAACTGCGCTCTGATAACCTGAGTTTGCGCCTGCGCGGTACGCAAATCGGCTAATGCGATGTCATATTCTTCCTTGCTGATGGCTTCTTTTTTTAAAAGCATACCGGCGCGGTATTCTGTTTCTGCCGCCAGCTTCTGTTTGGTGAGGGCCTGCGACAGCTGAGCCTGTAATTCCTGATCGTTTATCTTTAGAAGCAGCTGCCCCTTATTCACATTTGTTCCTTCTTTGAAATAGATCCCGGTGATCAGTCCCGGAACCTCGGTCCTGATATCGACCTGTTCATTGGCTTCGATCGTTCCTGATACGGAAAGCTCGTTAGCGAAGTCTCTCGTTTCAACAATTACCCCGCTGACACGCATTGCGGGCATAGATCCACCTTTACCGCCTGCTGACGCCCGACCCGGAGCTCCTGCCCCCTGGTTTTCCGCACTGCTGTTCTTCACGATCCGGTAGACGATCAATGAACCAAAAACTACGGCTAACAGAATATAAAAGATGGATCTTTTTTTCATCGAATTAATTTGTTTTAAAAGTGATAAAGGTACCATTCCATTACTGGCGATGGCTCGTTAGGTTATATTTTTTTAAAGTCAACGATTATTTCATTCGGGTTACCGTGGTTGAGGTTCAGTTCGATCGCTTTTATCACCTCATTATATACGGCTATCTGCTTTTTGTCAATGTTCTTTAACGACTTCTCATTCAATTCGGCAAAGGCGTCTTTAATTTCTACAAGATCTTTTTTTGCACGCGGCGTTAGCTTGATGAGCTGTTCCCGGCGGTCACTGGGATTTTTTTCCCGAAACACGTATCCTTTATCTGTAAGATAATCAACGATCGTGACCATATAGGATTTATCGATCTGCAGAAGCTCGGCCAGGCCTTTCTGAGTGAGGTTCTCGCTATGGTTTTCAATCAGGACCAGTACATACTGTTACCGGTCTATAGGCAGATGATCAACCATCCTGTTGAAGGCGCTGAGATACTTTTTAGTAACTGCTACCAGAGGATATGTTATAGGGTCGGTCATATTGCAACTAACAAATTTAAAGTTCTGCCTAAATAATAGTTGAGTGTATCAACGATTTTACAGCAGGCAAATCGGGCGAAAGTGCTGAGAAAATCTATTTTTGTTTGGTAAACACAAATTATAATGAAGAAAGTATTAAAGGTTAAACTAGCTGTAATTCTTTTTATGTCGCTTTTAGCAGGTGCCAACGCACAGAATATTGGTTTCACGGTGTCTTTTACAGAACCGCAGGCTCATTACGCAGATGTTGAAATGGTCATTTCAGGGTTGAAAAAAGACTATGTGGACGTCAAGATGCCGGTGTGGGCGCCGGGTTCGTACCTTATCCGGGAGTTTGCTAAAAACGTTGAAGGCTTTACGGCAGCCGACGCCAAAGGCAAAGTGCTTTCATCGCAAAAGATCAATAAGAACACCTGGAGAGTGAACCTTGCCAAAGGCGACCAGGTGAAGATCAATTACAAGGTTTATGCATTCGAGATCTCCGTACGAACCAGTTTCGTCGATGCTTCACATGCTTTCTTATCTCCGACGGGGATATTCATGTATGTCGACGGACAAATTAACCGGCCGGCAACAATTGCTATTAAGCCTTATAAAGGATGGACCCGGGTATCAACGGGACTGGAAGCTGTA
>DASWXL010000066.1:0-3068 GCA_036405495.1 Sphingobacteriaceae bacterium
ACCTTAAAGGGGCGGATCTCGATCTTCTCCCAAACCCTGCCCAGAATATAAGGCTCACTTCCTTTCCAATTATTCAACCCGTCTTCATCTTCAAACTGAAGCACCATAGTTGATCCGATCATTTGACCCGCATCATTCAGAATAGCGCCACCGATCACGAATGTGCCGGCAGCTTTCATTTGCCGCGCTTTTTCGAAATGTTCCGGTCTTACTTTTAACCGGCGGCTCAGGGCCTCACTATCGGTAAAGTCGTATGCATAAATAAGATATTGCTTCATAAAAGTTGTTTTAATGGCTTAAAATAACAACTTTTCTTTAGAGACACGTAAGGAGCCATACTCCTTCTTATCTAACCAGAACAATTACAAGTGCGGTGATCACGAGAACACACAAGGTGGCGTAAACTTTAGCTTTTTCCATACTCCTCTGTACGAAAAGAAGTGCTCACCTGCGACAGGCCCGAACAATAAGGAAGATGGAGACGATAATACAAAGGCTTGAAACTTTGTTTCAAGCCTTTGTATCATACAACTGCTTGCCTCAGCCTTATCAGCTTAGTGAGAAGAGATTCGAGGTAATCGAGATGGAGCATGTTAGCGCCGTCCGATTTAGCATTCTCCGGCTCGGGATGCGTTTCTATGAACAAACCGTCAGCACCTACTGCAACAGCCGCTTTTGCAATGGTTTCAATCAGCTCAGGCTTTCCGCCCGTTACGCCGCTGGTCTGATTGGGTTGCTGCAGGGAGTGTGTGCAATCCATAACCACCGGAACGCCAAAGCCTTTCATTTCCGGAATTCCCCGATAGTCGACGATCAGATCCTGATAGCCAAACGTATTTCCACGATCCGTCAGGATAACGTTCGCATTACCGGAATCCAAAACCTTGTCAACGGCGAATTTCATGGAACCCGCAGAAAGGAACTGACCTTTTTTTATGTTAACAGTTTTCCCGGTGTTAGCAGCAGCCACCAACAGATCGGTCTGGCGGCAAAGAAATGCCGGAATCTGGAGAACATCCACGTAGTCGGCCGCCATCGCAGCTTCATCACTTTCATGAATGTCAGTAACTGTCGGAACACCAAACTCGCGACCGACTCTCTGCAAGATGCGGAGCGCCTTCTCGTCACCAATGCCGGTAAATGAATCAATGCGGGAGCGGTTGGCTTTTTTGTATGACCCTTTAAAGATATAAGGTATCTGCAGCTTGTCGGTGATCTTAACGATCCGTTCCGCTATCCTTAAGGCGATCTCTTCTCCTTCTATGGCACAAGGGCCGGCCATAAGAAAGAAGTTATTGCCTTCTGTGTATTTTAACTGGGGAATATTTTCTAAGCTCATTAATTTCCTAATTCAGATAAAAATTTGATACGCATCAGCTGGATCTCTTCACGAGTGTAGTCATCAGCACCCAATTCCTTTAGCGCCTGGTCTATCGAATCGACCTCTGCTCCACGGAAATAATCGAATACTTCGTCCTGACGATCTTCATCGATGACCTCATCTACATAGTATCTCAGGTTAAGTTTGGTTCCTGAGCTTACAATGGATTCTACCTCCCGGAGAATTTCTCCATATGATAACCCTTTAGAGGAAGCGATGTCCTCCAATGCGATCTGACGGTCGATATTCTGAATGATCGAGACCTTTAAGGCCGATTTGTTGGCCGCACTCTTGATCACAAGGTCGACCGGACGATCAATGTTATGCTCGTCTACGTACTGTTTGATCAGTTCGATAAAGGCCGAACCAAACTTCAATGCTTTTCCAGCCCCGACCCCATGAACTTGTTTGAGCTCATCTATTGAAACGGGATAATGTGTACACATTTCCTCTAATGACGGATCCTGGAAGATAACAAACGGCGGAAGATTCTTTTGTTTGGCGATCTTCTTTCTCAGCTCCTTCAGCATCTGCAGGAGCTGCGTATCCAGAGCGCCACCGCCTGACTGCACAGTGTCCTCTGCATCGTCATCACCTGCCTCGATCGGATTATTCAGGATAAATTTGATGGCATGAGGGTTTTGAATGAACTGGTGCGCGGACCTGGTAAGCTTTAACAGGCCATAGTTATCAATATCCTTCTGAAGAAAATTATTGAGAACAGATTGCCGTAGCAGCGATTGCCAGTAAATTTCGCCGGCCTCTCTGCCTGATCCGAACTGCTTTATTTTATTATGTTCATAGGCGATCACCTGCTGATTCTCAATTCCAAGCATGATATTGATAATATGCTGATCATTAAACTTTTCACCGAGTTCCTCCACAAGCTTCAATGTAGTCAACAGTGATTCTTCGCCTTCAAAATGTTTTTTTGGCTGGCGACAGTTATCACACATATTGTTACAACCTGTCTCGTTGAAGTTTTCCCCAAAATAATGCAGGATCTGCTTTCGGCGACAGACAGATGATTCGGCATAATCAATTACCTCCTTGAGTATTTGCGTGCCGATCTCACGTTCTGAAACGGGTTTATCCTTCATGAATTTGGCCAGCTTCTCAATGTCTTTCTCCGAATAGAAAGCAACGCATACACCTTCGCCACCATCCCGTCCGGCGCGACCGGTCTCCTGATAGTAGCCCTCCATACTTTTGGGAATATCATGATGAATGACATACCGAACATCCGGTTTGTCTATTCCCATACCAAAGGCGATAGTAGCTACAATGACGTCCACTTCCTCCATCAAAAATTTATCCTGTGTGTCGGCACGGGTCTTAGGATCAAGACCGGCATGATAAGGCAATGCTTTAATACCGTTAAGGTTTAGCGCTTCTGCCACTTCTTCAACCTTTTTACGACTGAGACAGTAGACGATACCGGATTTTCCGCTATTCATTTTTACGTACTTTACGATCTCCTTAAGTACGTTTCTTTTTGCGCGAACCTCATAAAACAGGTTGGCCCGGTTAAATGAAGATTTAAAGACTGCAGCGTTGTTCATCTGCAGATTCTTTTGAATATCCTGCTGTACTTTGGGGGTAGCCGTCGCGGTAAGCGCAATAACCGGAATGCCTGTTCCCAGATTATTGATCACCTGACGAATCTTCCGGTACTCCGGACGGAAAT
>DASWXL010000067.1:0-6371 GCA_036405495.1 Sphingobacteriaceae bacterium
TCTTTTCTGCTTCTCTAAAGAGAAACTTAATCAATATGAAAAGAATATTTTTTATCGCGGCATTGCTTGTTAGCGTCTTCAGCTACGCCAATGCACAAGGCCAGGGGGGACGCCAGATGGGAACTCCTGAAGAAAGAGCGCAACGGCAAGCTAAAGCGATGACTGCCAGGTTAGAGTTGTCAGAGGAACAACAGGCAAAAGTTCAGGACCTTTTCTTAATACAGGCGAAGCGAACGGACAGTTTGCGTAATGCTGCGCAGGGTGATTTTCAGGCTATGCGCGGAAAGATCAGACCGATCCAGGAAGAGACTGACAAAAAGATAATCTCGCTTCTTAACGAGGAGCAAAAGAAGAAGTTTCAGTCGTATCAGGAAGAGCGAAAGAACAGGATGCAGGGCGGCGGGCGACGTCCGGCAAACAATAGGAAATAAGAGAAAGCGGCGTCAGCCGCTTTTCTTATTTTTGGGCATGCATGATCTTCCGCCTCTTATTCTGGCTTCTAAATCGCCGCGGCGACAGGAACTCCTGCGGTCAATGGGATTTGATTTCCGCGTTGTTCTGAGGGATGTTGACGAAAGCTATGATACGAACCTTGCGCCGGCAAGCGTTGCAACATTTATTTCAGAAAAGAAGGCCAGGGCTTTTGATGAAGGCCTGCAAGGTGAAATTGTGATTACAGCTGACACGATCGTCTGCATAGACAACCAGATCCTCGGTAAGCCTGAAGATGCCGAACATGCGTTCCGGATGCTTTCGCAGTTATCAGGAAGAAAGCACGAGGTTATTACCGGTGTGAGTATGCTGAAGGATCATCGCATCAGAAGCTTTTATGATATTTCGGAGGTGTATTTTACCGTTCTGACCGAAAGCCAGATCAACTACTATATTTCTACCGGAATGCCAATGGATAAAGCCGGCTCGTACGGCATTCAGGAATGGATAGGCCTGATAGGAATAGAAAAGATAAACGGCTCTTACACGAATGTTGTCGGCCTTCCTACAGAAAAACTCTACAAGGAGCTTGTAGCATTGGTCTGATCCAAACCATTTGCCCGATAAAATGTCATTTTATTGGGTATGGACAGCTCAACACATACATCGGCTGCCTTTAAGAGGGGCAGCATATTACTTTTTTTTGTTTTAACCGGGGCTTTTGCGATCCTGTATATACTTAATGAACCGCTTTACCGGGCGATCATCAGTGAAGATCACCTCGTTGAGTGGCTTACCTTTGCAGCATTGTTTTCTGCCGGTATGGTTTCTTTGTGGGTCGCCTGGCAGATAAAACTACGATATCACTACCTCCATTGGTTCTTTATCCTGTTTCTGGGATTTAATCTGTTAGCCGGTTTTGAAGAGGTAAGCTGGGGCCAGCGTGTTTTCGGTTTTTCCTCGAATGAGTTCTTTCAGGAATATAACGACCAGAAAGAGACCAATCTCCATAATACCTTTCAAGGAATTTTACAGATCAAAACCAAGCATCTCGCATTGCTGGTGCTTTTTATTTATGGTGTAATTATGCCCTGGCTGAAGCAACGAAACAAGTTACCGCAGTATTTAGTGGAGAGATATCAATTTATAATTCCTCCCGTCTTTCTGCGTATTCCTTTCCTTTTAGGCACTGTCTTAATGCTTGATTTTCAAACCGGCTATGAAGAGGAGATCGGTGAACTTTATTACAGTCTCTGCTTTCTGATCCTGATGCTGTGGAACGGAAGACTCTTAAAGCACACCCCGGCATTTGCGCCCAGGGGGATTACTGTACCATTTCGGCCAGCACCCCTTCTTTCAGCGCATAGTAAGAAAGTATCATAACACTCACGCCGCTGCGTTCCAGCACATGACGGGTAAGTACAGTAGCCATTACGATCATATCTATCCTGAAGGAAGCCAGACCAGGCATGGTTGTCCGCTGCTGGTTGTCCGACTGCAGTATCAGATCAGCGATCTCATGAAATTCGTCCATCCTGAATGTGAAACTTGGCTGACCCGCAACCGAGGCATGCTTAAACCGCAGACGAACCATCTCTGCGAACGTTTCAAATGCTCCTGCAGAGCCGATCAGCTTTAAAGGACGATACTTCCTGCACGTCTTAACGACTTCAGAAAGGTGGTGTTCAAGGTGCTTGTTAAGGCTGGTAATGTCCTCCGCGGAGATGGGATCCGAGTGATGAAACTGGTCTTTTAATCTTGCGGCACCTACCGGATAACTCCGTTTCCAGTAAATGGTGTTTGCGTCGGCAAGTATAAATTCTACGCTTCCTCCGCCAATGTCCATGATCAGTGCCGGATCATGTAGTTCCACTGCGGATTTTACGCCCAGGCAGATCAGTTCGGCTTCCCTTTCTCCATCGATAGCAGTAATGGCTATCCCTGTTTCCTTTTTGACCGACTGAATAAATTCTTTGCCGTTCGAAGCACTACGGATCGCGGATGTAGCAACGGCTTTTACCATTTCGGCGTTATATAAGCCAATGGTTTTACTTATTTCCTGCATTGCTGACAAGCCGCGGTGGAAAGCCGCTTCTGCGATATAGCCTCGGCCTATTCCCCCTTCACCAAGTTTAACGGGAAACTCCCGCGCAAACAATGTTTTCTCAATTCGCACGGCAGATACTTCCGCGATGAGAACGTTAAACGTATTGGTGCCGAGATCGACTATGGCAATGATCTTTTGCAACGCCTATTCTTTATACATAAACCATCTGGCCAGCTCCTTATAGCTTGTTTTTTTGCCATACATCAGAATTCCGACACGATAGATACGGGCGGCAAACCATGTAGTAAGAAGAAATCCGCCGATCAACAGTGCAACGGATAAAAACAACTGCCAGTCGGGTACCCCGAAGGGTAACCTGACCATCATGGCAATGGGAGAGGTAAACGGAACGATGCTCAGCCAGAACGACAGGGTGCTGTCCGGATTATTTACAATAAAGCTGAACGACATGATGTATGTAAAGAGGAGAGGTAACGTGATCGGGAACATGAACTGCTGGGTTTCGGTTTCTGAATCCACTGCCGAGCCCACTGCCGCAAACAAGGCACTGTACAACATAAAACCACCCAAAAAATAGATCAGAAAGCATGTCAGGACATAGCTGAAGTCGATGGTCTGCATGGCTTTTATGATCTCCATACCGACTTCGTCACTATCCGGTTGCCGGGGTGCTGTGTCCTGATTAAAATCGACTTTTCCCGGTTGTTCGGTCTTCACGAGGTCCATCCTGTCTTTCAGGAGGGCTTTTCCGGCAACACCGGTCAACGTTGTCGAAAGGATGATCCATAACAGGAACTGGGTCAATCCAACCAGGCCTATACCGATGATCTTGCCCATCATCAATTGGAAGGGCTTAACAGATGAGACAATTACCTCGATGATCCGGCTGGTCTTTTCCTCGATAACGCCGCGCATTACTTGCGCTCCGTATATAAACAGCGAGATATAGATCAAAATCGCTGCCGCAAAGCCGACAGCATAGGCGGCGCCGGCACTGCTGTCTTTTTCTCCTTCAGCGGTGATCTCTTTAGAAACTATAGAGATCTCAGGCTTGATACTGTTCAGCGTTTGAGGATCGATCCCGGCATCTTTCAGCATTTTTACTCGGAGGATATCGTTCATCTGATCTTCGATCTTGTTTAATGTGCTGATGCCCGGTTTCTTTTGTGAATACATTTCGATGGCACCGCCATTTTCAATATTTTTCGGGATAACAAGCAAAAAGCCGTCTTCGCTTTCGGTTATCTTCGTTTTTGCCTCTGAAAGTGTTTGTGATGATTCGGTAAAGTCAACAGACTTGCTGTCTTCGAATGATGACGCGAAGATGCCGCTTTCGTCGATAACCGAAATTTTTGTCTGTTTATCACCCCCTTTTATGGTTAGAAAGACGATCAGCGCATACATGCCGATGATAAGCAGCGGAACCAGGAACGTCATTAACAGGAATGTCTTCTTTTTGACCCTGCTCAGGTATTCACGTTGTATGATGAGTAAGATTTTATTCATGATTAATTCAGGGTTGTTACTTTTTGAATAAAGATTTCGTTGATACTAGGTATAACCTCCGCCAGTTCATTAACGGTTACACGGTCGAGAAGGAACCCGAGCGCATGATTAGTGGTATAACCGTTCCTGATCTGAATGGTCATCTCATTTCCTGTATCCTTCGGGCCCTGATCGATCACGGAGAAAATATCCGCGGCAGCTTGAACATCGTTCAGCGCGCCGGTGTACCTGATCCGGAAGGTGTTGTTCCGGTATGCATTCCTGATGTCATTCACTTTGCCGTCCAGTATCTTCTTCGATCTGTTGATCAGCGCAATGCTGTCGCACAGCTGCTCCACCGACTCCATGCGGTGAGTGGAAAAGATAATGGTCGAGCCTGCTGCGTTCAGTTCAAGTATTTCTTTAGTGATGATCTCGGCGTTCACAGGGTCAAAACCGGAGAAGGGCTCGTCCAGAATGATCAGCTCGGGATCATGGACAACCGTAGCGACAAACTGAACCTTTTGTTGCATGCCTTTGCTCAGATCCTCCACTTTTTTTGTCCACCAGCTTTCCATTTCCATCTTCCCAAACCAGTATTTTATGCGTTTGGTTGCATCGGCCCTCGATAATCCTTTGAGCTGGGCCAGATATAGCATCTGATCGCCGATCTCCATTTTTTTATATAAGCCACGCTCCTCCGGCAGGTATCCGATCTTTTCGATATGTGAAGGATTTAATTTTTCGCCGTTCAGCCAGACCTCACCTGAATCCGGCGCCGTGATCTGGTTGATAATGCGGATCAGTGAAGTTTTTCCTGCACCGTTGGGGCCAAGCAGTCCGAAAATGCTGCCTCTTTGAACCTCCATGCTAACATCATCAAGCGCACGATGATTGGCATATTGTTTTACAATATTTCGTATACTGAGCATCATGTATTAGGGTTGAGCCAGTAATTATATTACTTTTTCCGGAAACTCAGGCGTTAATTCTTTAAACAAGAGCCTGCATCTGTCGTCCGTTCGTGATGGCGGAAGCATTGATATCGTTATTGAAATAGATGAATGCCTCCCTGGTGGTTTTTGATTCGCCGACTTCGCTGACGAACTTCTTCAGATGCGGGCGGTCGTACAGTGATTTGTAGAGTTCCGTCTCGCCATGAAACCGATAATATAAGGTTGATGTATTTTGAATGATATCGTCCGGCAGCGCGGGATGGCTCATGCCGCAGAAAGTCACGTTAGCTGCTGCCAACGCCCGGTAGACGTCGCCGTTCCACCAGCTCTCGTGACGGAACTCCAGAACATTCCGGAATGTGCCGTCAAGGCTGTTAAGGATCCTTTCAAGGCGTTCTCCGGTATAAGACATGCGGGGTGGCATTTGAAACAACACACACCCAAGTTTCTCTTTAAGGCCTTCGCCGACGGTGGAATAAAATTGTGAAATGATGTCGCCCGCATCGTGGAACTGTCTGAAGTGAGTTACCCTTCTCGGAACTTTGACGGCAAAACGAAAGTTGTCAGGACTGCGGTCGTACCAGTCTTGCAGGAAACCTAACTTTGGAAAACGATAGAATGTTACATTCAGTTCAACAGTGTTGAAATGTTCGCAGTAGAACTCAAACCATTTCTTTTGCGGCAGACCTTTGGGGTAAAAAACTTCTTTCCAGTGCCTGTAATAAAATCCGGAACACCCGATCCACCACTTCATTGATTGTTTTAGTTCAAATAACAGCAGTTCGACTGACGTGGTTCTATTTCCAGAGTGCTTTTATTTTTTTGACCCAGACGCTTTCATTCTTCGTGCGCTCTTCCCCGATCAGATAACCGTATGGTTTTAGTGGTTCAATGTGATCACAAATGATCTTTACTATCCCCAGGAACGGAATAGCCAGCACCATGCCGGGTATTCCCCAGACCATTTCCGCAGCGACCAGTATCAGGATCGTGAACAGCGGATTGATATTCACTTTGGCGCCCACCACCAGGGGTTCAAGAACATACGTTTGCACAAATTGAATGGTCAGATAAGTGACCAGCACTCCAATAGCCATTTGGGCGTTCCCGCCTTGCGACAGTACCATTAATAACGTCAGGGAAGTGCCGGTAAAATTGCCTACGAATGGTACGATCTCAAGCAATCCGCATAAAATGGCAAAAAAGAATGCGCTTTTGACGCCTACAACAGAGAAACCAATGCTGTATAGTATCCATAATACTACGATCATCGATCCAAGTCCGATAAGATACTGTTGAGAGACCTGGCTGGCATCCCGGATTATTTTTTCGGTATTTCCACGTTCACCTTCCGGTACAAGCCGGACGATCGATTTCTTCAGTCTGCTCCGGAAATACATGAAGAGGAAAATGTAAACCAGAACAAGTAT
>DASWXL010000068.1:0-26150 GCA_036405495.1 Sphingobacteriaceae bacterium
AACTTCGCCGGAAACAGATTGCAGTCGGGGTTCAGGCTGGTCGCAATTTCATACAAACGCCTTAATTTATCTTCAGAGCGGGCAAGAGCGACTACCTTGTTCTCGCTTTTTAATATCAGTTCCAGTACGGCTTCAAATCCAACACCGCTGCTGGCACCGGTTATAACAATGTTCATATTTCTATAGTTCTGTAGTATCAAATTGGGCAACCGGATGCCTGATCAGGTGGAAACCGTCATTGATCAATTTAGAATATTCCGTCTCTGCGGAGGCTTTCATCTCAAGATAAATTCTGACCTCCTTTGCAAGGTCCGGATAGATGTTTTCATGTTCGAATATTTCAAGGATCTCGAGCGAACATAACCAGTCGTCGCGGAAATCACTCCTGAGCCCGGTCCATACCTCCGGAAGCTGCTCATACCCGGACCGGCGTTCGCGGCAATCTCTTACGATCCGGAATAATCGCTGATACTCCATTTCTTCTGTGGTGTACTGAGGAATGTGCGTCTTTGTTTCTGAGATCAACGCAACTTCTTCATAGGAGTCTTTATCCGCTGCACCGCAGAATACGGAAACGATCTTTTCGCCGACTGCCATGTCAAAGTCGCCCCATGAAGGTTCAAAATAGACCTTTCCATGCTCATCCTTTACAGAGCACTCTGTAAACGTTACGAGTAGCAACTTTCCCTCTTTAACGGTAAGATTCTTGATCGTTCCCGACACCGTAATGCCGCTCTGAAACTCGAGGGTTGTATGCTGTCCTTTTTCGATGCCGACATTCTGTAATTCTGCAGAGGCAAAAGCTTCGAGGGCAGTGTGGTGGCCTTTCAGCTTTCCTGCCGGCGATGAGTAGCCGTCTTTATGGTAATGTTTATCATGCCCTTGCAGCTGCTTGTTTTCGAAAGCCAGGGCACTCGGGCCGGTCGTTTTGATAAAGGTAACATCGTTCTTATAGTCGAGGCCAAGATCAGTAAATATGCCGGTTACCTGCAGTCCGGAGCTAAAAACGGCGGTGCAAACATTCTTGCATTCAACAGCCTTCAGCATGCTCTCTCCGCCGCCGCGCCTGAATGCCATTGTACCGGCAAAGTCTTCTAGTACATCAATAAGCTTTTGGAATGTGGGTGTTACGAACAACTGTGGCTGTTCTCGGGTGATATCGTATGAATAATTGACGGCGTCACCGTTGTACCACAGTTTTTTAACTTCCGGTTTCATGCAGCTGGCGCTTTCGCCGATCGATGAAAGCAAGCCTGCCCCATAGATCTTCGGGTCTTCGAGCGTGCCAATGAGGCCGTATTCCACGGTCCACCAATGCAGGCGACTCAACAGGGCCATTTCGGAAGGCTCACCAAGGTTCTCCTGGCAGTATTCAACCTTCTTTTCTGCCTTTCTGATCTCCGCAGCGTCGGCATTGGGCATTTCCTTCAAGATCGACAACTCCCGGATAGCCTCATAAAGCTCGAAATCTTTAGACGAGAACATGGCTTTTGCGCCTATAGAACCGAAGTAACTCAGATACTGATTATAATCCGTGTCTGCGATTATAGGAGCATGGCCGGCGGACTCATGAATAATATCAGGTGCCGGAGTATATTGAATGTGTTTCAGCTGCCTGATATCGGCAGCGATAACGAGAACGCGGTAAGCCTGGTATTCCATAAAGGCGGCAGGCGGTATAAAGCCGTCAACTGTAACTGCGCCCCAGCCGATCTTGCCAAGGGCATCGTTCATCTCCTGTAAATCAGGGATCTTTTCTATCGTTAGTCCGGCCTTGTGCAAGCCCGGGATATAAGGATAATAGGCAACGTCTTTGAGGTAGCTGTAATTCTGGCGCATAACATATCGCCATACAGCATGGTCAATAGGTGTATATTTTTGATAGTTCTGCTCTACTATAAATTGCTTCAAATGTTTAGGAAGCCTTGCAACTTGCGGATTGTTAAAATCGTTAAAGTCGTTCATAAACCTCAAATAATATAAAGTTCTAAGATTTTAAAGGTAGTAAAATTTAGAGCCCTGCACTATCTTCAGTAAACATTTTAAAGCTATTTTTGTGCTTAAATGAGTTCCGGAAAGAGCATCCTTGTAACCGGCGGGGCCGGATTTATTGGCAGTAATCTGGCAGGTAAGCTGTTAGGGCTTGGTCACCAGGTCGTATGTCTTGATAACTTCGACGATTTCTACTCCCGCAAGCAAAAGGAGCAAAATATATCCGGCTACCGCGCCGACGTTAACTTTGAACTGATCGAAGGAGATATTCGTGACCGGAAAGTATTGAACGAACTGCCTGAAATTGATGTTATCGTTCACCTGGCGGCTAAGGCCGGCGTTCGTCCCAGTATCCAAAACCCCATACTTTACCAGGATGTTAATGTGAGTGGTACTCAAAACTTACTGGAGTTTGCACGTCACCGGCAGATTAAACAATTTGTTTTTGCTTCATCAAGCAGTGTTTACGGTGTTAACAAGAATATTCCGTGGCAGGAAGAAGAAAAACTGTTACCCATCAGTCCCTATGCTTCCACTAAACTGTCGGGTGAAATGCTGGGACATGTTTACAGTTACCTCTATGGCATCCGCTTTATAGCCCTGCGTTTTTTTACGGTCTATGGCCCCGGGCAGCGGCCCGACCTTGCTATTCATAAATTCTTTAAGTCGATCGTGAATGAAAAATCTATCCCGGTATTTGGTGATGGATCGACCAGCAGGGATTACACCTATATTGATGATACGGTGAATGGAATTATCGCTGCCATCGACTATGACCGGTCAGATTTTGAGATCATCAATCTGGGTAACCATCGTACTGTATCCTTGCGTGACCTTATCTCATCAATTGAGCAAACACTGGGAAAATCAGCAGTGATCGATCGGCAACCGGAACAGCCGGGCGACGTTCCTCATACATTTGCAGATATTGGTAAGGCCCGCGCATTATTAGACTACAATCCGTCAACTCAGCTGCGGGAAGGCTTAAAAGCATTTTATCGCTGGTATCAGGACAGCCAGCTACTCTAACCGAAGTTCTTTTTCTCCGAGTGCGCCGGGGCGGAATACAAAGTATATTCCGGTAAAAGAAACTACCGCCGAGATGATGTAGAACAGCAGACTGATGAGCACTGCGATGTGTTCGTCAAAGCCAAAATATTCGGCGCCCAATACGAAAACGATCTCCCTGGCCCCCAATCCGCCAACCGTAAAAGGAAAAATAGCTACCAGCGACGACACGAGGAACATGAACAGGTAAGGCGAGAACTTACCTTCAAAGTGAAGAGCGTGCAAAATAAAGATCACTGCAATGACCTGCATGGATTGGACCAGAATAGCCTTCAGATGTGTTTTGATAAAATTATTGCTGTAGTCGTGAAAGAAACGGCGCATCACAACGTAGTAGGCTGCAGTCCCGACAGCGACCAGCAGCATCGGAACCCAGTTGGGTATCCCCAGGTCGGGAAGGAAAATGACCAGTGCCGAAATGATCAGGCCTAATGCCCATAATCCGCTCAGCCGGTCGAAAAATATAGCCCAGAACAACTTCTTGCCCGGGGTGTTGAATTTTTTGCGAAGAAGAAAGATCTTGTAACCGTCGCCTCCGATCCCTCCGGGCAGGAAGAGGTTGTAGAACATGCCCAGAAGGTAGATCTTGAAATTATATATTCTCGATAAAAACAGGCCGATGCCAGAAAAAAAGGTTCGCAACCTCGAGGCCGAGATGATCTGCGAAATAATAAACAACAGAAAGGCAATAAACAGATAGGACGGATCGGAAGTGCTTAATGCTTCCTTGAGATCCTTCGGATCCACTTTTTTGAAAACAAGGTAAAGCGATAATCCGGTAATGCCTACCTTAAGCAGCAGCTTAATTATGTTCCAGATCTTCTGCTTGTCCATTAAAAATTCGTCTAACCTGATACGTTTTCCTGTTTGTTCCCTCAAAATACGTGCGCACGCTTATTTCCGCAATGATTCCGATCGTTATTAATTGAATGCCACCCAGAAGGAGTATCAATCCCAGGATCAAAAGCGGCTTGCCCCAGATATCCTGTCCAAGGATCTTCAAAACGAGGAGATAAAGATTGATGAGTGCGCCCAGGCCGAAAGCAATAAAACCAAGTGTTCCAAACAGGTGCATGGGCTTTTGAATGTACTTTCGGAAAAATACCATCGTGATCAGGTCGGCCATTACTTTGAAGGTACGATTGAGGCCATATTTCGATTTTCCGAAGCGGCGGGCATGATGCTTAACGTCAACCTGTGTGATGTTAGCTCCCTGTAACTTCGCCAAAACCGGTATAAAACGGTGCAGTTCACCATATATGCCAAGGTCTTCGGCGATTTCACGCTTAAATATCTTCAGCGTACATCCATAGTCCTTAATGTATACGCCGGTCATCCTGCGAATAATAGCGTTGGCAATTTTTGAAGGGATCTTTCGCAAAAACATCCCATCCTGGCGGTTGGCACGATTTCCAGCTACCACATCCCAGTCTTCATCCTTTAGTTTTCGCAACATGAACGGAATATCTGAAGGATCGTTTTGCAAGTCGCCGTCAAGCAAAGCGATGTAGGATCCCTCAGCATGGTCTATACCAGCCGTCATGGCGGTGCTTTGACCATAGTTCTTGCGCAGCTCGATGAGCCGGATCCGCTCATTAGCAAGCTTTTTGATCTCACGCTGAGTGCCGTCAACTGATCCGTCATCTACAAAAACTACTTCATAGTCGATGTTTTGCAGGGCATCGTGAAGCGCCTGAATCAGCGGAGCTATATTTTCTCGTTCATTAAGTACAGTTATAACAACTGACAGTTCTCTCATTTTACTTCAAATAGTTTGAGATTGTCCCGGTAAGATTTAACCAGAACGGCTTTCGGGTTTTTTAAATTTCGGTCAAAGGTAAGATAATAACCTGGTTTAGCATCCGACTCGGTAAACTTCACCTGCTGCATCTTCGTTCGCTGGATGTAAAAGATCAAACGGTCGTGAAATGGTATACTGGCAACATGGGGGTGATACTGATAAAAATAGAACGGTTTGTTGTCACTGATCCGGCCCATCTCGATCGCCGCTGACCGAAAGTACGTTTCTGCGTTGCCGGCAGCGCGGTGAGGCAGGATGAACCAGCTAAATGCGAGCCTGACGGTGATCAGCAGGCCAATAAACGCAAAAATTCTGGAGGCTCTGAGCCGGCAGATCAGATACGTGAACCCCAGACACATCAAAAACGTTACTGCTACTTTTAACGGAAGGTAGGGAACCGACTGAAGATCAAAAAAGAAGGCCGATGGAACGGCAAGGGTGACTAACACCGCAAGGACAACGAGCGTTACATCAAAGACTTTGTTCGTTTTCGGCAGTTTTTCCCGCCACGTAAAGTATGAATAGCTCCAGATGATGAACAACAAGGGATATAACATCAGTAAGTACCGTGGTCTGGTTTCAGGTGAGAGCCAGTACACCCAGATGTTGGCCAGGAACGTAATGGTAATAAACTTCAGGAACCCGTTTTGCATAATTCCTTTCCAAAAGCTTTTGTGGAAGCAGAAAAGTGCGAGTAAGCTTGCCGGAATAAGGTGCCCGAGATGTTCAAACGGAAACAGGATAATATGCTTTACCGATGGCCAGAAGCCTACTTTGGTAGCTGTGCGCTGACTGCTCTGATCCCAAATAGTTGTAAGATAGCCGCCGAGAGCAGGGTTGTACTGCGAGTAGTTATAAAAATATGCGCCGATAAGCAGTAAGCAAAAGATGCCGCAAACGATATGCTGCCAGCTGAAGAGCTTTTTGAAGTTCCTGGTGTAGATAAGCAGGGCGATAATGGTAAAGCCTTGAAAAACGATCGAAGGTAACCCCTTGCTGAGAAAAGTGACGGAGGTAATGACGTATGAAACAAAGAACAGCCAGAACCATTGTTCTCGTTGGTAGAAGTAAAAGATCGCGATAAACGCTATGAATGTAAGCCAGGAATAAAAGATATCGATATGGCCTAGCATCGAATCATATACCAGCATCCGTCCATTAACCAGAAATAAAAGCCCGCTGACGGCTGCTACCCGCTTGTCTTTTAAGAACCAAGAGGTGCTGTAAAAGATGGTAATGGCAAAAAGGAACATCGGCACCAACGCCGGAAGACGGGTTACGAACTCAGAGAAACTCCCGGTAAGAAGGTAGACGCCGGCTAATATCCAGTTGTAAAAAGGTGGTTTGTTATAGTAGTATTCGCCACCGATAGTAGGTACCGAATAGTTGTTGGTCAGGATCATCTCCAGCGCTACGTTTGCGCGTGTTGGCTCATCGGCAAATAGCGCCAGCAGTCCCAGGTTAATAAAGAATGCAGGTACTGCAAGTATGAGAAGGATGTAAAAAGCCGTTTGGGGATGCCTGTTTATGTACTGATCCGGATGCTGCATGATAAAGGGTGCAAAGATATAAATGAAAAGGAGGTTTTCGAGCGATCGAAAACCTCCGGCATTTTACATCCGTTTCCTAGATCTTAGCCTGCATCGGCGCTGTTTTCGCAAAGTTCGAGGCTGCCAGTTCACCGTTTAGGTAAGCCGACTCGTACTTTGTCTGCTGACCGTTGATGAACAGGACCGTTTTGCCCTTAATGGTGTTGATGATCGGCCTTGTCAGCTCCATGGGCACTGCCGGGCAGCCGTGGCTACGTCCTAAGCGGCCAAGTTGCCGGATAGATGATTCACTTACGTAGTTTGCTCCGTGTACTACGATCGCACGGTTACGGGCGTTGCTGTTGAATCCCTGGTCCATTCCATCGAGCTTCAGCGAAAGACCGTGTTTGCCGAAGTATGTTTCGTTAGCGATATAGAAGCCTAGACTGCTCTGGTGTGAGTTTGGTACGTTGGAAAATGCTGATGCCATGTCATTCCCGCTGCCGCGGCCATGCGCAACATAGGTGTTGAATAATAATTTCTGATCGGCGAGATCAACGACCCATAAACGCTTTGCCTTGCTCGATAAGGTAAAATCGGCTATGCTCAAAATATCTTTTTCAGGAGTCAATGAGCCGTTGTTCTTAAGATTATAGTAGCCGGTAACTGCTTTTTTAAATACCTCTAAGTCCAAACCCGCCTGATCAAGCTCCATCGCATAATAGCTGTCTGAAATATAGTTGTCAAAAATATCAAGTACCGATAACTGCAGTGACGAATCTGCTTGCAGGGCGTCTTTTCCCTTTTCTGCTGCCTGAACACTTACAACGGTTAATTCTGCGGCTGATCTACGGTTTATTACAAAAATAACCAGTGTAATCAGGAGCATGGTAATGCTCCAGAATGTGTATCTCTTCATATCTTTACCCTCAGTAAATGGTTGATTATAAGAACGGTTGCATCTTTTTAAAATTGTAATGCTATGTTTTTTCTCCGCCTAAGCAAATATTGTCTGATAGATGAGCATGTTTACGGATTTCCACAAAAAAGTTTCAAAAAAGGGGCGCCCGGTTCGGGTTATCTGTTATAACTGATCCTGTAAACCAGGTTGGCATAATCATCCGAAACCAGTAACGCGCCGTCAGGCATTTGAAGAACATCCACCGGCCTGCCCCAGGCTTTTCCGTCTTTCAGCCATCCCTGCGCAAACGGCTCATAGCCTGTAACATTGCTTTTATCCATTCTGGCGATCATTACCCGGTAACCGATCGGCTCGGTTCGGTTCCACGAACCATGTTCAGCGATGAAAGCCTGATTTTTATATTCAGACGGAAACATTCCGGCCGTATAAAACGTGATACCCAAAGCCGCTCCATGCGGTGTCAGATTCCTGGCCGGAGCAACAAATTCATCTTTAGAATGCCCCTTGCCAAACTCAGGGTCCATCACGGTGCCGGCGTGGACGTATGGATAACCAAAATGCTGGCCTTTTTCGGTCGCTACATTCAATTCATCTGGTGGTATATTATCGCCCATCAGGTCACGGCCATTGTCAGTAAACCATAATTCGTTTGTTTCGGGATGCCAGGTGAAACCAACGGTGTTTCTTACGCCATGAGCATAGACCTCGAAGCCTGTTGCGTCGGCATTCATCCTTGAAATTGCAGCATATCGTTCATCCCGGTCGCTTTCGTCGCAGATATTACACGGTGCGCCTACCGGGATGTATAACTTACCGTCGGGGCCAAAAGCAATATATTTCCATCCGTGATGGTCATCGCTTGGCAGCTTATCATATACCAGAACCGGCTGTGACGGCTTTTCGAGGTTCTCTTCAATATTCTCTATCTTCCAGATCTTATCCACCTCAGCAATGTATAGCGTGCCATTACGGAACGCTACGCCGTTTGGTGTGTCCATGCCCTTAGCCACTATATATTTTTTTTCGGCTCTGCCGTCCTTATCGGCATCAACAAGCGCATACACGTTATTCTTCTCTTTATTGCCTACGAAAACAGTTCCCCTATCACCCAAAGCGAGTGACCGGGCATTTTCCACCTCGGCAAAAATGTCAATGGAAAACCCCTCGGGAAGCCGGATATCTGCCAGCCTCGGGTCGGCTGCTTTTGTGGCAGCGCCGCTATCGCTGCTAGCGTCTTTCTTAACGGGACTTGTGCATTGCCAACCTGCCAGAGACACGATTGTGAGCATTATGGTAATGAGGCCTTTCATATTTTTCAGAGCTTAATGGTTAATCCTGCATAAAAGCTTGTTGTTGCCGCCGGGTTAAAGTACCTGCCGCCAAATGCGTTCAGGTCGTTCCCCAGGCTGTAACTTTCATTTAATAAATTATCAATGCCGCCAAAAGTTTCAAAATGATAGCGGTTTTTCAGCTTTTTATGTATCCAGGTAAGCTTAAGTTGAATTTGATTGTACTTATCGGCATACTCGTTGTTTGCATCGTTCAAAGGCAGGGATGATGTAAAATTATGCAGCGCGAAGACGGAAAAGGAATTTAAAAAATTCAGCTCGACGGAAGTTGTTAATACATGCTCTGGAACCCCTGTAAGACGGTTTCCGCTGTAATCGGTGTCTCCGCTTATGTAATTTGAAAAAGTGAAATGACTGTACGTATAGCTGTTCTTTAATTGCAATCCGGTTATGCCTGCATTTCTTTCATCTGCGATGATCCTGCTGATAGCGTAGAACTCGATACCTCGTTGCCGGGTTCCTCCCGCGTTGATAAAATATTCAGCATCCGTGGCATTTACCCGTCTGACGATCGCATTCTTCAGGGCGAAATCAAAAGTATTCGCATCCAGATAGAACCGGCCATTGTTCGAGTTGAACCGAATGCCGGTTTCATAATTCCAGCCGGTTTCCGCATCAAGCCCTGTGTTTATAATCTGATCGGAAGCGCGGACTTCGGCGGTGGTCGGAGGTGAATAACCGCGGCTTATCGAGAGTCGCCACCCGAGGTTATCGGTAAAGCGCCATGCTGCCGCCAGACGGGGCATGAATTGCCCGGGTAACTGTCGGGTATGTTCCGGTTCAGGTGCCGGAAATAAACTTCGATACCGGTAGGCATAAAAGCTATAGCTAAGTGATGCCTGGATGACCACAGAACTGCCGACATCCGCCGTTAAGTTACCAAAAAGGAAACTTTGGGCAGCGGTCAGTTTGTCGCGCGACTGGCTGTCGCCCTTTTTTCCGGCCACATTTACATAATTGCTGATATCAGAAGAAGTTCGCTGCGTTTCTAAGCCTATATTCGCCTTCCAGTTCCAGCTGTTCCCTGGCTGGTGGTATTCAATGTATGATCTTAATCCGGCTGTTTTTTCGATCCGGGTTTCATAATTAGTAATGAATGGATTTTTGAAATCCGTGTAGCTTGCAGAAACCGCCAGGACGTGCCGGAGCTGCGTTCCAAGGGCGATCTCATTGACGAGTCCTCCAAGCAAGGTGTTATTGTAAATGCCGGCCTGTTGTTCTGCGGCTCCCGGAGCGGTAGCGGTTGCCGGCCGCGCCATTCGCGGATCTTGTTCTGCCTGAGCCCTTGTCAGTCCGCCCGGTGTTTCGTACCGGAGGTCGGAATGGAGGAGAAGGGCTTTCAATGTTGCTTTCGGAGCATAACGCCATTGTTGGTTAAGCTGCGTATACAGTCGCATTAGTCCACTATTCTGGCGGTAGCCGTCCGAGCGCTGATAAGCCTGCTTCAACTCTGCCTGATAATCTTTCCATTTCCTTTGGGCCATGATACGCTCATGAAGGTATCCGAAGGATCCGCCGGCAAGTGATGCGGACAGGTGTACGCTGTCGGCAGCAGCCCCAAATAACGGAATCAGAATCACCCCACCGGTGTTTGCTCCATAAATGCTGGCTTCCGCACCTTTCAAAACCGTCACGTTATTTATTGCAGAAGCATCCAGTGAATTCAAGTAGGTGTTGCCTCCGGCATCCGTAAGTGGAATTTCATCGATGTACATTTTAACGTTTCTGATCCCGAACGGTGAGCGCAACAGACTTCCCCGAATGGAAAGGCGATAGCTGCCGGGAGACCGTTCCTCCATACGAAGGCCTGGCGCCGTGTTCAACGCGGATACTAAAGATTGCGCAGAGTGATCGACCAGGTCGGAAGCGGTAATGATAGTTGCCGAAACCGGCGAACGGAGTAGCGGTTGTTCAGAAAAATATGCTTTAACTACCACTTCAGGGAGCTTTCCGGTTGTATCTGCCGATGGCTCCTGACCTGATGCCAGGAAGGAGGCTCCCGAAAGTAAAACAACGGGAATTAGTCTGATCATTCAGCAATATACGGAAACAATCGTTTTGTGAAACTCTTCGGCCTACTGATTGATCAGATCGATTATAAACGTTGTACCACGACCGATCTCACTACTTACCTGTATGCTTCCGCCAAGAGATTCGATCTGCATTTTGGTCATGTGTAACCCGAGGCCTTTCCCTTCAATGTTGGTGTGGAAACGTTTATACAATCCGAATAGCTGGTCGCCGTGCATTTTAAGGTCCAGCCCGACGCCGTTGTCGGAAACACTGATCTGCACGCTGCCTGCTGTTCGGCTGGCGGTGATCCGGATCCTGGGCTGTCTTTCGGGCGACTTATACTTTATGGCATTTGAAACCAGATTAAGAACCGTGCTTTGAACATAGCTTTTTATGCTGCTAAGTTCATCGGCGTCCTGGTCAATGGCGATGTCGAACAGCGCCTTCGCTTCGCGGATCTGCTTTTCTAGCTGGCTTATCGTCCCTTCTACAATTTCCGACAGATTGAACTTTTCAATTTTTTCGTTCAGGGGCGAGCGTGCCGCTAATACGTTGTTCAGGTCTTTGATCAACTGATCAATGGCTTCGGCCGACTGGGTAATATAGCCAACCAGTTGCTGCCGCTCGGATTCTTCGGTTTCAATGTCAAGCAAGTAGGAGGTGCCCAGAATATTTGCTACGGGCGAGCGGAGGTTATGGGAGACGATATAGTTGAACTGCATCAGTTCATTGTACTTATTGTTGATCTCTTTGATGAGCCGTTCGCGCTCTTCCGCCTGCTTCTTTTTTTCACTGATCTCCTGGCAGATGATAATGAGGCTTTCTATATTCTCGGAAGGGTCTTTGACAGGGCCAATGGTCACGTCAAACCAGAACTTTTGCTGATCGAGTGAATAAACTTCAAGTTCCATTCGGATGACTTTGCCGGTCTGAAGCACTCCGTTGATCTTTTGCTTAACCAGATCGTGATCCTTCTGGCCAATGAAGGAGAAGACCGACTGGCCGATAACGGCTTCAACAGGAGCTTTTCCAACAGTCCGGTTCACATACCGAATATCAGCATTCAGATCCGCTTCAATAATGATCACAGGTGAGTTTTCAGCAATGGTCTTAAAGTGCTTTTCGCTTTTTACGAGCGCCGCCTGCGATGCCTTCATTTCGGTGATGTCCTGTAAAACAGCAAACCGATAGTCTCCGTTCATCATTCCCGGCGATCGCTCATTTATGTATTTCATCTTGCCGTTTTTCAGGACGATCCGGTATTCCACCGAATAGGCGCCTGTGAAACGGTTTGACTGATTTTTCGTTTCAACCAGCAAATGGCGGTCATCCGGGTGAAGCATTTTATAGAACAGGCTGAATGAGGCATTCTCTGTATCCTTATCCAGTTCAAGTATTTCATAGATGCCGTTGCTCCATTCAACCGACAGATTTTCATCATAGCTCACCCAATACCCGATCCTGGCAAGCGAATGACTGAATGACAGCAGCTTCTCGCGCTTTTGCAATTCTGCTTCTATGCGTTTGAGGCTGGTAACATCGAGGCCATATCCAACCGTGTAGGAAACACCATTGCGGTCGGTGAAGGGTTTGAGTGTTCTAAGGAAGTATCGTTTTTGCCCGTCGCTGTCGGTCAGTTCTTCTATCCATTCCACCGGGCGACCGGTTTCCTGAGCCATTTTGTACTTTTTATTGCGTTCATCGGCAATGCTGACATCTTTGTTCCTTCTCTCACAGTAATCATAATCGGTCCTGCCTATCATCCATTTTCGCATCTCATCGTCCCTGATGGTGCTTTTACTGATCAGACGATATCTTTTTTCAATATCAAAAACCGCGATCTGAACATTTACATTATCGATGATGCTCTCATAGAATTCTTTGTTTTTCCTGACTTCCTCTTCAAGCTTGATCTTTGTGATGTCTGAAACGTAACCTTCTATATACAGCAGTTTACCCCCGTCGTCATATACCCCATTTGCTATTTCTTTAACCCACTTTACAGCTCCATCCTTTGTTTTTATCCGGTATTCGTTGTTAAGATTCTTCTTACTGCGGATACTTTCGACACATTTTTCCCAGATCCATTCCCGGTCTTCTTCATAGATCAGATCGGCATAAGCAATGACGCTGTTATTGATCAGCTCCTGCGGCAAAAAACCGGTAAGATCGATGATGCCGCTGCTGACATCGATCATGGTCCACTGCTCATCAAACCGGCAGCGATAGAACAAACCCGGAAGGTTTTCGACGAGATTTTGCAGTGTGGCGCCGCTTAAGCAGCCCTGTGAAGTGGGGAAAGAACGACTTTCTGCGATAGTTTTCAAGAGATGGTTAGTATAAAGAGCTAAATATAACTCGAAAAATCAGACAAAAAAATAGCTCTTACTGTTGGGTAAGAGCTATCTAAAAAAATAGTATGATCGCTACAGCAAGTTTCGCCAGCTAACAAGATCACCGATGATCCTGTCCAGATCAGCGATCCGGACCCTTTCCTGCTGCATGCTGTCGCGGTGGCGGATCGTAACGGTGTTGTCTTCCAGCGACTGATGATCTACGGTGATGCAGAATGGCGTTCCTATTGCATCCTGCCGGCGGTACCGTTTTCCAATAGAATCTTTTTCCTCGTAGATGACGTTATGATCCACCTTGATCCGGTCCATGATCTCGCGGGCTTTTTCCGGCAGACCGTCCTTTTTCGTGAGAGGAAGAATGGCCGCTTTAACCGGTGCCAGACAGGGGTGCAGTTTTAATACTACGCGACTGTCTTTTTTGTCGCCCTCGCTAAGGTCCTGCTCTTCATAAGCGTTAATCATCGTCAGCAGGAACATTCGATCAAGGCCGATCGATGTCTCAATGACATACGGGATATAATTCTGATTGATCTCCGGGTCAAAGTACTGTAGTTTCTTGCCTGAAAATTCCTGATGCTGGCTCAGGTCGAAGTCAGTCCGCGAATGGATCCCTTCAACTTCCTTGAATCCAAACGGGAATTCAAATTCGATATCTACGGCTGCATTGGCGTAGTGGGCAAGTTTGGTATGATCGTGGTAGCGATATTTTTTTTCAGCCGTGCCTAGTGCCTTATGCCATTTTAAACGTGTCTCTTTCCAGTAGTTGTACCACTCCATTTCAGTGCCCGGGCGCACAAAGAACTGCAGTTCCATTTGCTCGAACTCACGCATGCGCATGATGAACTGGCGGGCAATTACTTCATTTCTGAAAGCTTTTCCAATCTGTGCGATGCCAAAAGGGATCTTCATCCTTCCGGTTTTCTGAACGTTCAGAAAGTTGACGAAGATTCCCTGTGCGGTCTCCGGACGAAGATAGATCACATCGGCATCATCCGCTACAGCTCCCATCTGGGTAGAAAACATAAGGTTGAACTGGCGAACGTCGGTCCAGTTTCTGGTGCCGGAAACAGGACAGGCAATCTCATGTTCAATGATCAGCTCACGTAATCCGCCAAGATCATCACGTTTAAGCGCAGCATCCATCTGAGCCTGCAATTTTTCCGCTTTCTCTGTCTTGCCGTCTTTTTCGTAACGGGCGATCTTATCTTCGATCAGCTGATCAGCGCGATACCGCTTTTTAGAGTCTTTGTTATCAATCATCGGATCGTTAAAGCCGTCAACGTGACCGGACGCTTTCCAGATCTTGGGATGCATGAAGATCGCTGAATCCAACCCGACAATATTTTCGTGCATCTGCACCATTGACTTCCACCAGTAGGTCTTAATATTATTCTTAAGTTCGGCACCGTTCTGGCCATAGTCATATACAGCGCTTAATCCATCATATATTTCGCTCGATTGAAACACAAAGCCATATTCCTTTGCGTGGGATATGACATTTTTAAAAAGTTCGTCGCTATTTTTGCTCATGATGCAGCAAAGATAGTTTCATTTGCGATTTATGCCATAGGTTCATCAGCATGATTTATGATTTACGCGGCGCTTGCCTTTTTCAGATTAAGGTTTGCGATTTCGGCTTTTCTTTTGTTGCAATTGTTACTTTTGGTGTTTACGCGTGGATTTGTGCCGACGTAGTTGGCGGAAAGCGTTGGATTTAAATTATTAACCTTTGAATTTTAACTTTTGATAACCGTCCATCAGTTAACAAAAATTTACGGGAGGCAGAAAGCGATCGATTCGATCTCGTTTTCTGCAGAACCGGGAAAGGTACTCGGATTTTTAGGCCCGAACGGTGCAGGAAAGTCCACCACGATGAAAATTCTCACCTGCTTTATTCCTCAGACGGCCGGATCGGCTACCGTTGCCGGTTTCAATGTCGCTGATCATGAGATCGATGTCCGCCGCAATATCGGTTATCTGCCCGAACATAATCCGCTGTATCCTGATCTCTATGTTAAGGAATCGCTGTCTTTTATCGCCGATGTACATGGTATCCGGAACAAAAAGCAGCGAATTGATGAAGTGATCGGGTTAACCGGGTTAACTGACGAAAGGCATAAGAAGATCGGGACGCTCTCGAAAGGTTACCGCCAGCGGGTGGGCTTAGCCCAGGCGATCCTGCATGACCCTCAGGTTCTGGTACTCGACGAACCGACCTCAGGTCTGGATCCAAATCAGATCATTGGCATTCGAAAACTAATTAAAGAACTCGGTAAAACGAAGACGGTCATACTGTCTACTCATATCATGCAGGAGGTCGAAGCCGTTTGCGATGATGTTGTGATCATAAATAAAGGAAAGATCGTAGCCGATGATGCTCTTAGTGGCCTGAAGCAAAAAAATCCGGGGAAAAATCTGGAGGAGATATTTATTGGATTAACTAACGTATAACGTGTTCAGTATACTACAGAAAGAAATAGCCGGCTACCTGAGTTCGCTGGTCGCCTATATCACCATCGGCGTTTTCCTCCTTGCGGCAGGGCTGCTTTTGTGGGTCTTTCCCGAGTCCAGTATTCTTGACTATGGATATGCGGGCCTCGATAGCCTGTTCAATATAGCGCCCTACCTGTTCATGTTCCTCATTCCGGCAATTACGATGCGATCGATCGCAGAAGAAAGGAAGGAAGGGACTTTTGAATTATTGGCAACACGTCCGTTAACAGATTGGCAGATCATTCTCGGAAAGTATTTCGCTGCTTTGCTGATCGTCATTCTGGCCCTGATCCCAACCATTATTTATTTTATAACGGTATATCAGCTCGGGGTTGAGAAAGGGAATGTCGATTCGGGGGCGGTTATCGGTTCCTACATCGGCTTACTGTTATTGGGCGGTTCGTTTACAGCTATCGGGATATTTTCTTCATCTCTCACAAAGAATCAGATCATATCATTTACCGTTGCCGTGTTTCTCTGCTTTTTCGCGTTCAGCGGATTTGATTCCATCAGCGGGTTGATCTCATTGCAAGCGGTAGATACCTATATTACCGGATTGGGCATCAACGAACATTATCAGTCGATCAGCCGTGGCGTACTTGATACGCGCGATCTGATCTACTTCTTGAGTTTTATCGCATTGTTTTTGGTGATCACTAAAACGATCCTGGGAGGAAGGAAATGGTAAACCGGCGTAAATCAGATCTGATCTATATGGCGATTTTTTTAGTTATTATCATCGCCATCAATATTGTTTCTTCGTTTTTCTTTACCCGCCTGGACTTCACTAAAGAAAAGCGGTATACATTGTCGCCGGTAACCCGCGATCTTCTCGGAGGACTCAAGGAAAATGTACAGGTCACCGTATACCTTGAGGGTGATTTTCCGGGGGCGTTCAAGCGATTGCGGAGTTCAACCCGCGATCTGCTCATCGACTTCAAAGCCTATTCGGGAGGAAAGCTGAATGTCGACTTCGTTAACCCGATGCAGGGTAGCCGGGCCGATCAGGAAGCACGATATGCGGAGCTGCTTGAAAAAGGTATTGAGCCAACAAGCTTAAATGTGACGACCGAAGAAGGGCGGACGCAGAAGCTTATTTTCCCTGCGGCATTGATCACATACGCCAATCGCCAGATACCGGTTAGTTTATTGCAAAACCGGGCTGGTGCCACGCCGGAAGAGATCCTGAATAATTCAATTCAGAACCTCGAATACGCGTTTGCCAGCTCCATCAGGAAGATCAGCAGGGGCGGACTTCCGAGGGTCGGCTTCACGGAAGGCCATGGTGAGCTGGACGATATCCAATTGGCTGAAGCGATGAAGACTCTCCAGACAGGCTATGAAGTGGGGCGTGTTGATCTTAAGGCGATACCTTTTTCCGGTCTTGATAAATTAAAACTGCTGATCATACCTAAACCGGAAACGGAATTTACGGAGGCCGAAAAATATAAGATCGACTATTTCCTGATGAATGGGGGAAGTATTTTTTGGGCGATAGATAATGTCAACGCCGAACTGGATAGCCTGAGAGGGATGTCTGAACAGCTGGCGTTCCCAAAGAAGCTGAATCTCGACGATATGCTGTTCAAATACGGAGCCCGGGTAAATTACGATCTGATCGCAGATATGAACTGTGCACAGATACCGGTCAGCGTCGGCAATGTCGGCGGCGAGAGTCAGATCCAAATGGTGCCGTGGCTGTTGTATCCGATTTTTGTTCCAACATCGCAGCATCCGCTGGTGAAGAATTTGGATGGTATTCGCAGCGAATTCGCAAGTACCGTCGACACTATTCCGGTAAAAGGAATTCAAAAAACTGTCATTTTATCCTCATCGCCCTTTAGCCAGCGATTAAAGGCTCCAACCATGTTGTCATTGCAGATGATCGAACAGGAGCCGGATCCCAATGCTTTCCGAAACGAACCCATGGGCGTAGGGCTTCTCCTGGAGGGCTCATTTCCTTCCAGCTTCAGAAACCGGCCCGTTCCGGAAGGGATTACTGAGCGGGTAACTCTTCCTGCTGCCGGAAAGCCAGCAAGGATGATCGTCGTGGGCGATGGCGACATTTTGAAGAACCAGGTGAGCACGACCGATGGCTCGACCTTCCCGCTGGGTTACGACCGCTATACTCAACAGCAATTCGGAAACAGAAATTTTCTGCTGAACGTGGCTGATTATCTCTCCGACGATACCGCACTCATTCAGCTCCGGAATAAAGAGATCCGCCTCCGGCAGCTCGACCGGGCACGTATCAGAGATGAAAAAACGTTCTGGCAGATATTGAATATCGGCCTTCCAATAGCAATGTTGATAGTTTTTGGAATTTTTCAACATTACTACCGTCGCCGAAAGTATGCGATGTAAATTTTATACTTTTGAAGGTGCTTGGAAGCACTGTTAGGAAGTGTTAGGAAGCTTTTATATTATTGTTACTTTTTAATTAAGATATGAGATTTATTGTTTCGACATCCACTCTGCTAAAGCAGTTGCAGGCCGTAAACGGAGCTTCGAGCAGCAGTACTGTTTTACCTATCCTGGAAAACTTCCTGTTTGAAATAAAAGAAGGCAATCTGGTGATTTCGGCTACCGATCTTCAAACCAGTATGACCACCTCTCTGGCTGTCGAATCAAAAGAAGAAGGAAAAGTAGCTATTCCGGCAAAAATTCTGCTTGAAACTCTGAAAACGCTGCCCGATCAGCCGATCGCTTTCAATATCGACGACAGCACTTTTGCTATCGAGATCAGCGCCGGTGATGGAAAATATAAATTAAGCGGTGAGAACGGAGATGATTTTCCTAAGATCCCGACCGTCGATAATGCTTCTGCGGTAAATGTTTCGGCTTCTGTTTTATCAGAAGCGATCAATAAGACCTTGTTTGCAGTAAGTAACGATGAGTTGCGTCCGAATATGACCGGCGTTTTTTGTCAGCTGAATTCAGACAGCATTACGTTTGTTGCTACTGATGGGCATAAGCTGGTGCGCTACCGTCGTAAAGATGCTAAATCACCAACTTCATCATCTTTCATTTTGCCTAAGAAAGCGTTAACGCTGTTAAAATCATCGTTACCCTCCGATGATGTCAACGTCGCTATTGAATACAACAACACCAGTGCGTTTTTCCGGTTCGGCAATATCAACCTGATCTGCCGCTTGATCGACGAGCGCTTTCCTGATTATGAAGCTGTTATTCCACTGAATAATCCAAATAAGCTGACAATTGAGCGTAGCCTGTTCCTAAATTGCTTACGCCGGGTGGTGATCTTTGCTAATAAAACTACACATCAGGTTCGCCTGCGGATCAATGGCAGCGAGCTTAACATATCTTCAGAAGACATCGATTTCGCGAACGAGGCACATGAACGCTTAAGCTGTCAGTATGAAGGTGCTGACATGGAGATCGGCTTTAATGCCAAATTCCTGATCGAGATGCTGAACAACCTGGACGGCGAAGAAGTACTTCTCGAAATGAGCACGCCAAACCGTGCGGGCTTATTGATGCCCCAAAACGGCGATGAGAATGAAGATGTGTTGATGCTTGTCATGCCGGTGATGTTAAACACCTACGCCTAAGCCAAGTTGAACTTTTAAAATAGCCTGGTTGATAAACCGGGCTTTTTTGTATACCATAACCCGGAACATTACGTTTACTCACTTTTATTCAAGAACAGACTGCAAGTAAAGTAGTATTTCTATTTTAGGCTTTTAAAAATACGCGATTTTGGAACTTATACAGCAACTCATCGATTTTATCCTCCATATTGACAAGCACCTCGTTGAGATCGTGCAGGAATATGAAACCTGGACCTACGCCATTCTCTTCCTGATCATTTTTGCCGAAACTGGCTTTGTTGTTACGCCCTTTTTGCCAGGGGATTCGCTGTTGTTTGCTGCAGGGGCGATCATTGCCAAGCCGGAAAGCGGGTTAAGTATTTCGCTCATGTGCGTGCTTCTGATCGTCGCGGCCATATTGGGCGACCTCGTGAACTATCACATAGGCGATTATATTGGCCCCAAGGCATTCAGCGGCAAATACAAGCTTTTGAAAAAAGAATACCTGGAAAGAACCCAGCAATTCTACAATAAGCACGGCGGTAAGACCATTATCTATGCACGCTTCATTCCGATCATCAGAACTTTTGCACCGTTCATTGCAGGTGTCGGAACGATGAGCTACGCCCGCTTCGCTTCTTTTAATGTTATCGGCGGGGTTGTTTGGGTTGTAAGCTTTTTATTACTGGGCTATTTCTTCGGCGGACTCGAGGTAATCAAGTCAAATTTTACTTATGTGATCTTCGGTATCATCGTGCTTTCCTTACTTCCACCGGTTATCGAGGTGATCAAACACCGCTTAGAGAAGAAGAAGGCCGGAACTGTTTAGTTCCACAAAATGACTTAACAGGTTATCTGTCAAAAGGCATGTCGGGCTTAGAAACCTGACATGCCTTTGCAATTCTGCTAATGCTTTTCAAGCGTCATCCGAACACCCATCGTGTACCATCTTCCTGGCATCGGAACCGCTCCCGCTTCTACATAAGTGGCATTGAACATGTTCGATGAGTCCAGGTAGATATTATATCGGTTCCTTTCGAAGGAAAGCCTTCCGTCAATAAGTGTATAATCTTTGTAGTTGACGCGCTGGCAATATCTCGCTCCTACGGTGAAGGCAAAGCCGTTGTGCAGCTTCATATTGAGCCTGCCCGCCACTTGCTGCCTGAGGCTTTCGATCGCATAGCGTGAGATCTTACCTGCTTCAGTTTTTACTTTTGGATCAAGGTAGGTGTAAGCTAATCCGGCGATCAGTGTCGGCGCAAGGTTGCTGTTTTTCATTATACGGTAGTCGCCACTGAACGTATAACCGTTGGTGTTGATCTGCTGGAAGTTTTGCGGCTGCCACGGGTCAAGTACCATATTTTTGACCCAGTCGATGAAGTCGTCAACCCGGCGGTAGAAGTAACTGGCTGTTATGGAGGTTCGTGTGCTGTGATACTTTAATCCACCCTCTGCATAAAATGAATTTTCGGTGGTCAGTGCCGCATTGCCAATGTTGGTGGGGCCTTTGTAATAAAGATCGGTGTATGTTGGAAGGCGCTGACCTGTTCCTATGTTTGTGAACGCTTTCCAGTGCGCCGCGAATGTATATCCTGCGTCAATACCGGGAAATAGCTGCCATCCGAAATCTGAGTTGTAGTTTACATATGTTCCCACATTCACAAGGAGGTTAGTGGCCCGGTCAAATTTATATTCGCCAAATAGACCGACGTTCGTCCGGTCCCTTTTGCCGAGATTTGTGCTGTTGATCTTTTCCGTCCTTCCTTCAACGCCTATTCCGAAAACTCCAATTCCGGTTGACAGCGTGTTGTTCAGTTCGGCAGACAGAACGTGCGTTTTATGCTGGTTGCGAAACCTTGAAAGATCCTGTCTGATGTATCGATAGTCATCTTCATTGTAACGGTACGAAACACGTGGCGTTAGCGTCCAGGCCCCGGATACTTTCGCTTTGTAACTAACGGAAGCAAGGGAGGTTTGAACGATCTCCTGTGATTCTTTATCTCCCGGCGCGGCATAGTAGCCATTTGCACCAAAGTCATTATCCACATACCCTGCCGTTATCCGAAGTTCATTTCCGGTGTCCGAACTGAATTGGCCATCGTAAAAGGCCTTATTGTTTTTAAAGGCCGTATTGTACCTGTAACCGTTTCCCGCCTCGCGGCTCAGCGATACCATATGATTGCTTTTTGCTGCGGTGAGGCTTCCGGTTGCCCGAAGTCCATATGAAGCGAACGTTTCACCGTTTGAACTGTCTTCGTTGAAGCCTGAACCAGTAAACAAATGTGTTGTTACGCCTGTGTTGTACGCTTTTTTGGTAACAATGTTAATGGCGCCTGTCAGGGCGTTTATGCCATAAATGCGCGCAGACGCACCCCTTAATACTTCAATATGATCGATAACATCCAGGTTAACAGGCAGGTTCATCATGTTATGCCCGGTTTGCGGATCCGAAACTTTTATCCCATTAACCAGAACTAATGTCTGGTCAAATGTTCCGCCGTCGATAACCAGGTCGGTTTGTACCCCTTGCGGTCCTCGTTGCCGGACGTCAACGCCGGATACATAACTTAAGAGTTCATTTAACGATCGTACCGGCAAGTTTTTGATCTGGCTCTGATCCAGTACCTGAAGGTTTCGGTTTTGTTTGGAGAAGGGGAGTTCGATCCGGTTCTCCTGTATGATCACTTCACCGAGCGGAACCGTTTTTGAGCTGTCTGGCGTTTGCGCGATCGCCGCCGCAGGCAGCAAAAGCATCATTAAGCTTTTCTTCATAAAGTGTGAATGTAAAAACGCGGCAAAGATAGACCGTATTTGCTTTTCTGCAACCTATCGGAGATAAGCTATTCCATCTCGCTTCTTCCCAGTATCTTACCTTGGCGGTAAAGCTGTTCTTCGTTCTGGGCCTCGTCCTTTTCTTTTTGTGTCCTTTCTTTGCGGGGCATGTTTGTCATCCGTGGCTGACCGGCATCGACCCAGGCCGAATACCAGAAACTTGCGACTGCAAGAACAGAAGCCCGCATCTGCTTTTCGACCATGCCTTTCATGGCGTCATGGTATGCTCTCGAATATTCTTCTGAGTATTGTTTCACAACTTTTCCGTTGCGCTCACTAAAAGCGAACTTTCTGTCAGACCGGAATGACCGGCTTAACCTGGCTTCAATCTTCAGTACCGAGTCTTTCTGAGCAAATGCAATTTTTACAATCTCCCATGAAGTTTTTAGCGGGTCGCTGATATACTGAGCTTTGCCCACAAAAAAATCGTACTCATTGGCAAACAGCTCGGGCAGGCGGCTTTCCCAAAAACCATGGATACCGATCTGATTGCTTAGTTGTCCGTTGTAATTCTCGGTAGTATGTAACGGTACATGGGCATCGGAGACGTAGTGTCCGAGGTCCGCCGACAGTCGTAGTATCCGTGACGAGTCCCTTTCCTCAAAAGCCCTTACCAATGAATAGTAGGTCTTTTCGATCTGCCAGGGGACCGTGCCGGAAGCCAGGACCTGCTGTTCGCCATATTTTGCACATGCATCGTTGAACTTTTTTGGGATGCTGTTGAAAGGAGTGTCACCGTAGCGATCGGCATCGATAAAATGGCGCGGCGCTTCCAGTGAATCAGCGTACCTCCGCTTGTCGGCATTTACCGCATGTTCGGTGATGTAATTAATGTTACCTTTGTAAAAGCCGATCAGTCCGTCCGGCAGCGTGAACACCGCCATCCTGTTAATGTGCTTATGTGCAAAAAATCCCCAGGAGGAGCAAACGATAAGAACTATTAGAAGGGAGATCGTTACGGCGGACTTTCGGATCATATACCAAATCTACTCATCTGCTGCAGATTAGCGTGCACGATGGTCGAAATTATTTGAATTTTCCTTTGTGAATTACAAATAATCGGCATATATTTGCAGTCCTTAAAATAAAACGGATAAAAAGCTTACAAATGGCAAATCATAAATCAGCGATCAAGAGAATCAGAGCGAATGCTGCAAAGCGTTTACGTAACAGGTATCAGGCTAAAACAACCAGAAACGCAATTAAAAAATTACGTGGAACTACTACTAAGGAAGAAGCAACTCCGCTTTTAGCTAAAGTTATCTCTATGCTTGATCGTTTAGCTAAGAAAAACGTTATCCACAAGAACAAAGCATCAAATAATAAGTCGAAACTTACGAAATTCGTTAACGGCTTAAGCTAAAACATAGTAAAGATCTGTTTGAAAGGTTCCGGTGTTCATCGGGACCTTTTTTGTTTTATTCCTGATTTTCATATCTTTAAGTATGCAGGAGTATGAGGAAAAAGTTACCATAAAGTCCTGGGCGGAGGAAGATCGTCCCCGCGAAAAGCTTCTGTTGCAGGGGCGCCGGACATTAACAGATGCAGAACTGATTGCTATCCTGATCGGCTCGGGAAGTCGCGATGAAACTGCCGTGGAACTAAGTAGGCGCATTCTGATGTCGCATCAGAACGACCTCGACAAACTTGGAAAGCTTTCTGTTCAGGATCTTTCCAAATTCAAAGGAATTGGCGAAGCCAAAGCGATAGCCATTATTGCAGCCCTCGAGCTTGGCCGGCGTCGGAAAGAGGCGGAAATACCGGATAAGATACAGGTAGGAAACAGTATTGATGTCTATAAAGCGTTATTGCCCATATTCGCTGATCTGCCTCACGAGGAATTTTGGATACTGTTATTAAACCGCGCCAACCGCATAATCTCCAAGCACCTGATCAGCAAGGGCGGACAGGCTGGCACCGTCGCCGATCCGAAGATCATATTCAATACTGCAATTCAGCATCAGGCTGCTTCCATTATTCTCGCACATAACCATCCTTCCGGCAACCTGAAACCCAGTGCCGCCGATATCAGCCTGACGAATAAGCTTGTTTCTGCCGGTCAGCTGCTGGATATTAACGTGCTCGATCATCTTATCATCACTGACAAAGGGTACTACAGTTTTGCCGATGAAGGTATGATGTAGTAAAAACCAAAATCTTCTATCTTTGCCGTTCATCCTGAAATCGACATGAAGATCTCTTATAAGTGGCTTAAGGAATTTATTGAAACTGATAAATCTCCTGAAGAAATATCTATAATATTAACTAACATCGGACTTGAGGTGGAAAGCCTGGAAAAAGTTCAGACCATTCCGGGCGGACTTGAAGGGCTGATAATCGGTCAGGTAAAAGAATGTGTGCAACATCCGAATGCGGACCGTCTGCGCGTGACCAAAGTGGATGTCGGAACCGGTGAGGATCTTCAGATCGTTTGCGGTGCGCCAAATGTTTCCGCCGGCCAGAAGGTAGTCGTAGCGGTTGTCGGTACCACTGTTCATCCTCTTACCGGAGAGCCTTTTAAAATTACCCGGTCAAAGATCCGGGGGGAAGTTTCTGAAGGAATGATCTGCGCGGAAGACGAGATCGGCTTAGGCGAATCTCACGCCGGTATTATGGTTCTGGATGACGACGCAGTTGTGGGGGATTTTGCGAAGGACTTTTTTAAGGTCGAAGACGACTTCGTTTTTGAAATAGGATTAACACCTAACCGTGCAGATGCCGCTTCTCACCTGGGCGTTGCCCGCGATCTTGCAGCCTTTGAGAAATCAGCGATCAACTATCCTGATGTTTCAGGTTTCGAATCCGGTAGTAACAGTTTTCCGGTTCAGGTCGTTGTTCAGGACGGGAATGCTTGTCCGCGTTATTCATCTTTAACGGTCACCGGTGTCACCGTTAAAGATTCACCCGACTGGCTCAAGGAAAGGTTAAATGTTATTGGTGTCAGACCAATAAATAATATCGTTGACGTTACCAATTTTGTTCTTCACGAATTGGGTCAGCCATTGCATGCGTTTGATGCTGACGCTATCTCCGGCGGAAAGGTGATTGTAAAAAAAGCTGCCGAAGGTGAAGCGTTCGTTACACTTGACGATGTTGAACGTAAGCTATCGGGAGAGGATCTGATGATCTGCAATGCTGAAGAGCCCATGTGCATAGCGGGAGTATTTGGCGGAATAAGATCGGGTGTAACCGACACTACAACAAAAGTATTTTTGGAGAGTGCGTACTTTAATGCCGTTTCGGTTCGTAAAACTTCAAAGCGTCATGGGCTGAAGACAGATGCTTCTTTTCGTTTTGAGCGCGGTACCGATCCTGAAATGACCGTTACGGCCTTAAAGCGGGCCGCTCTCCTGATCAAAGAAGTAGCTGGAGGAGAGATATCTTCCGATATCTCTGATTTTTATCCGGCTCCGATACAGCCCTTCAGTGTTGAGATCACCTATGCGAACGTTCATCGCCTGATCGGCCAGCGAATCCCTGAAGACGAAATTAAATTTATCCTGGAAGGACTCAATATTGAGATAGAGCGTGAAACGGAGGCCGGCCTGACGTTAAAGGTCCCAACCTACAAAGTGGACGTAACCCGTGAGGTTGATGTGATCGAGGAGATCCTCCGCATCTATGGCTACAACAATATTGCGATCCCTACCCAGATCAGGGCATCATTAAGTTATGCTGCAAAACCGGACAAAGAAGCGGTCCAGAACCAGATAGCTGATATTTTAACGGCTAACGGATTTACGGAGATCCTTTCTAATTCGTTGACGCGCTCCGCCTACTCTCTGAACCCTGAAGATGCGGTTAGGATACTAAATCCTTTGAGTTCGGATCTTGATGTGATGCGCCAGACGCTATTGTATTCCGGACTGGAAGCAGTTGCTTATAACCTCAACCGCCGGAGCACCGATCTGAAGTTTTATGAGTTCGGTAAAACATACCGCCTCAATGGTGAGGGCTATGCTGAAAGCAGCCGCCTGTCGCTGTTCCTGACCGGAGCCAGGCAGACCGAGCAATGGAACCACGGATCACAAAATGTTACCTTCTATAATTTAAAGTCGGCGGTTGACGGCATCATGTCGCGACTTAATATAAAAGGGCTGACTATCGCAGAGAGCACAAGCAGTGATCTGGCTTATGGCTTGCAGTACAAGAAAGGGGAGAAGATAGTGGTTGAGTTCGGAAGCGTTGCAAAGGCTGCCCTCAGGAAGACCGATGTAAGCAATGAAGTTTTTTACGCTGATCTTGA
>DASWXL010000069.1:0-4132 GCA_036405495.1 Sphingobacteriaceae bacterium
GATGCTCCAGACAATCGCCGCTATTGTGATGCCGGGAGAACCCCAATAGATATTGTCGCCGATATAAAGCTTAGCCGACGTACCGTCATTGTAGTTATCGAAGCCCAGGAAATATGGGAAAAGCACTTCTTCTATAGTGTACCGGAGGATAATAAACAACGCAAACGCGGAAAGAAGGCCCAGACTCAGTTTAAACAGTTTATTTTTCGTTCCAAACAGGGGGAAGATCAGCAGATAACAGTAATAGAACTGAACGATCCGAACAAATGCAAAGGAAAGACCCAGGTAAAGGTGAAGTGGCTTTGCATCCAGCCGGATAAAATATCCGATGATCTCATATATCGTATAGATAACGCATGCCACAACATGGATGAGAATGATCTGCTTTTTGGTCATCCGATAAAAGTACTAAATCAAGGATCGTTCGTGCCTGTTTTTTACACGAAACCCTCGTTTCACTATACCAACCGGCGCTTTGATGTGATGGCCGGTTAGTATAAGATTTGGCGCCGTTGGGATAATATTCTTTATGAGATGTCGGGCATTCGAAAGATTTGCCGGAGTAATTGTTAAGAATATGAACAGAGATCTTTTTCGGCATTTCGCCATCATCATTTTTCTATGTTGCAGTGTCAGCGCTTTCAGTCAGCAGAAAGGGCAGATCCAGGGCATCGTGAAGGACCTTTCACAAAAACTGCCCATGCCGGCTACCAACACCATGCTTTTATCGTTGCCTGATTCTTCCGCGGTAGCGAAACAGGTTACAGACATGCAAGGGAAATTCATATTTAAAGACCTTCCGTATGGGAAATATGTGATCAAAGCATCGATGATGGGATATGACATCTCAGTAACACAAATAACGCTAGCGGCAGCAAGTGTTGAAGTACCTGCGTTATATCTCAGAGAAAATGCCAACCAGCTCAAAGAGGTCGTGGTGGTTGGCAATATACCCAGTCTCGAACAAAAGGCCGATCGCCTGGTAATGAACCTGGCGCAAATGCAAACGGCAGGAGAAACCGCTCTGGATGTTTTGCGGAAAGCACCCGGTGTAACCATTGACAAAGACGATAACGTTGTATATCGGGGTAGCGGAGGCGTTGTGATCCTGATCGACGGCCGGCGTACATACATGAACGGTGCAGAGCTCAGCAATTATCTGAAGCAGATGCAGGCCGAGAATATCAGCAAAATTGAACTCATTCCCAATCCGCCCGCTTCTTATGATGCCGAAGGCGCTACTGGGATGATCAACATTGTTTTGAAAAAAAATACGCGTTTAGGTATTAACGGGTCGGTAAATGCAGGCACTGGTTATGGCAAGTATGGCAAAGCCTGGGGCGGAGCGACGCTGAACTACAATGTCGGAAAGTTCAATCTATTTAGCAGGATCAGTGGGGGATATTATAATTCATACAACCTGTTGAACATCGACAGGGTGATCGGTGATTCACTCTTCACACAGGAAAACTATTGGCATCCGGTAACCCGAAGCCTCAATTTTTCTGTGGGGGGCGACTATAATATCAACAGCAAGCACACATTGGGGATTATATTTAAAGGTTATACTTCGCCTGATAAAACGCAGGTCGACGCCATATCCCAAACCTTTGATAAATTTCAAACCGCCGGGGGGCAGGTGCAGATGGCCAATCCGCAGACAAACACTTCCGGAAATATGGCCCTCAATTTAAATTACCGGATCAGGATAGATACCGTAGGAAAGGAACTGAATTTTGATGCCGATTACGTGCAGTACGCTTCCTCAAGGAATGAAAGATTCAGCAATAGTTATTATGCTCCGGACGGCAGCCTTATTAGCCAGGTGCTTCTGCGAAATCATACACCGTCCGAGGTTTCCATCCGTTCGGTCAAAGCGGACTATATCCATCCTTTTTCAAAGAAGCTGAAACTGGAGGCCGGATGGAAAAGCAGCTGGGTCAGAAATGATAACGAGGTTCGGTTTGATTCTTTGAAGAACGATACGTGGATAAGTGATCCGAGACGAACCGACCATTTCATTTATGATGAAAATATTAATGCGGGCTACGTTTCCTTCGGTGGGAGTCTCCATGAGGATCTGGAGATAAAAGCGGGCCTCCGCGCGGAGCAGACTGTTTCAACCGGCAATTCGTACACCACTCAAAGCCAGGTCAGCAGGAACTACTGGGAGCTTTTTCCTTCACTTTTTTTCAGCTATAATGTTCATGATGATCATAAACTGAACGCTTCTTACAGTCGCCGCATCAGCAGGCCGGCATATAAAAGTGTGAATCCATTCGTGTTCTATTCCGATCCGTACACAGCCATTAAAGGAAATCCGTTCCTGCAGCCATCCTTTTCGCAATCACTGCAGCTGAATTGTACTTACAAGAGCTTTCAGGTTGTAAGTATCAGTTACGTGAGTGAGAGCGATGTAACGACGACTATTTTCACACAGAATGACCACACAAAGGAATCGGTTTCAATGCCTGAGAACCTGAACAGCGCCCAATACCTTAGTGTCAGCTCAGGCGGATCATTTAACATCATGAGATGGTGGAACACCAATTTGCAGCTCGCAGCAGCCTACAAAGATCTTGTCTCACCGATCCAGGGAACCGATTTTGAGAATTCCGGTTATAACTGGTCCGGTAATTTGGAGAACTATTTCAATTTTCCGGATAAATGGAGGTTGTCTTTATCCGGCTACTACAGCTCTCCGGCTGTGAACGGTATCTACCGGATGAAGGCGGGCTACCTCATCAGCACTGGGGTAAGGAAGATATTTTTCGGCGACAAGCTGACGGTCAATCTCAATATCACCGATATTTTTGATACAGCCCGGTTCAGAAGCACGATCAGGTACAACAATATCAATGCCCGCTGGCAGAACGAGTGGGAAAGCCGGAGGTTTAACCTAAGCATGAATTACAGTTTTGGCAACAAAAAGATCGCTACCGCCAGAAACCGTAAAACGGGAACCGGCGATGAAGAGAACCGGGTACGATAAACGTACATTTTATTTGACCGCAAAACGCAGAACGGAGATGAATTTCCGGTCTGCGTTTTTGTTTTAAAATGTTTTTGAACATCCCGTAAAGAGACTTTTTAATGCCTTTTTGCTACAGAAAAGCCTAATAATTTAGTATTTGGCCTGTCAATTCGTTAAATTCGCGTCCTTAATTTTGGGAGTAACGCACTGATGTACAAAGAATATAAGCAACTCAATTTATCGCAGACCGGAAAGGAAATACTTGACTACTGGAAAGAGCATCAAATATTTGAAAAAAGCATCTCCAATCGTCCGGCCTCCAAGCCGTATACTTTTTATGAAGGGCCCCCATCCGCCAACGGAATGCCGGGTATCCACCACGTGATGGCCCGCTCCATCAAGGATATCTTTTGCCGGTATAAGACGCTGAAGGGCTTTCAGGTTAAGCGAAAAGGCGGCTGGGATACCCATGGCCTGCCGATCGAGCTTGCCGTAGAAAAAACACTCGGTATCACCAAAGAGGATATTGGCAAAAAGATCTCCGTAGAAGAATATAACGCTGCCTGCCGTCGTGAGGTGATGAAGTATACGGATGTCTGGAATGATCTGACCGAAAAAATGGGCTACTGGGTAGACCTGGAGGATCCATATGTCACCTACGAGAATGAATACATTGAAACACTTTGGTGGATCCTCAAAGAACTGTACAAAAAGGGCCTTCTATACAAAGGGTATACGGTTCAGCCATATTCGCCTGCGGCGGGAACAGGTTTAAGTTCGCATGAGCTTAACCAGCCTGGAACTTACAGGATGGTCAAGGATACGTCCATTGTCGCTGAGTTTCGGGTGAAGAAAGATCAGGCCCATCCGTTGATCCCCGTACTTTTTGATGATGACAATGAAGATACCACGATCCTGGCGTGGACGACAACCCCCTGGACGCTGCCGTCAAACTGTGCACTTGCGGTAGGGGAAAACATTACATACCTAAAGATCAGGACCTTCAATCAGTATACGCACGCTCCGGTAAGCGTCGTACTGGCTAAGGACCTGGTTTCAAAATATTTCAAAGCGGAAGCTGAAAATGCATCTTTTCAAGAATATAAAGCGGGTGATAAACTTATCCCCTGGGAAAAGGCAGCGGAATTTACCGGAAAC
>DASWXL010000070.1:0-10210 GCA_036405495.1 Sphingobacteriaceae bacterium
TAACATCACCTTATTGAAGCCGTATGGTGCTTACGACCGGCAAATGGTCTGATAAATGAATTTCATCAACTGCAACGGATCTCAGGACCTTCTTGAGGTGAGGCTTCGACACCATGATGTAGTCGATCTTTTTAACTGCCTTGCCCGCCGGAAAGGTAAGCATGGCATCTTCACCTGTTTCCGTAAACCGGGCTTCAAGGTTTCTGATCTCTTTCGTTCCAGGGGTCGCGTTCAGGTCGCCCGTAATTATAGCCGGCATATCAGCACCCGTGAAAGCCAGGACTTCGTCGCTTTGAGCAAGGCGGGCTGGAACATTAAGCCCGAAATGCACCGTCCCAAATAACAGCGGCCGATCTTTCGGCAATGAGACCACAGCGGTAAGGAATGCCAGTGATGGCTTCTTGTCGTCTTTGGGCAGCACCGTAATGCGGTTGTTCTTAACGTCTGAGATCGGGTATCGCGATAGGATGCCAAGACCGTATGCCCCGCCGTCGTAGGCAAAATGCCGCACGAACGCATAATGCATACCGGTGATCTCGGCTAGGCGTTTCATCTGATCAACATTGCCTGACCTGTTGCAAACACTATCCACTTCCTGCAAACCAACGATATCAGCTCCGGATCTCTTGATATACTTTCCTATCAGATCGAGGGTATTCAACTCGTCTTTATCTGCACCATGATGGATATTGTACGACATGACTTTGATGGTCTGACTATAACCGTCTGTGCAGAAAAAAGCGACAAATAAAAACAATATCGGGTATACCCGTGGGATCTTCATGTATCTGCGCATATTTCCTAGCTTTCCCACGTCATGATCCTACCCCGGTCTTCATTTTTCAGGCACTGTGCCAGCAGCTTTTCATCATATTCCAGTCCGTACTGGGCAAGAACTTCTTCCGGCACTCCGTCCCAGCTGTTGGGAGTATTGCCCTTATAGCCAAGATCTTCGATACCCATCCTGCTGGTAAAAAAACCGCTTGCGGTCAAATTACGCATCAGGGAAAAGAATGCCACCCCCTGCCCCATGTCCGGCGCCGCTTTCTCCGGGTAGGCAATATCTTCGACGAGCTGAATGCGCTCGCCAGCAGTGCTCTTTGCAAAGGTATTGCCATAGCGCTTCAGGCTCTGGACATCCAGCCATTTCAGGCCGCCCCTGAGCGGGGTTTGCAGACGTGGCTGATCCTTGGCGATGAACTCAATGAACTCCGGGACTTTAGCATCAGTTGCGCTTCCCGAATGTGCATCGGCGGGAATAATGATGTCGGCAAGAATGGCGATCATGCCCAGCTCTGCTTCGGTAAAGAACTTTTCCTGCAAAAGCTTCTGGTCGCGTTCCGTCTCTTCGGGCGTCCGGCCGTATTTCTCATTATTGCTTGCGGCTTTTTCATCTTTGGCGCCCTCACACCCGCTCAATAGGGTACCTACCGATAGCGAGCCTATTGCAAGTGCTTTTAGTGAATCTCTTCTATCCATCTTTGGTATTGATAAAAGTTAAATATTTTGTTTTTTCAGCTCGTCGATCATAAACTCTGATGCCCGCATGGAGAGTGCCAGAATGGTCCAGGTTGGGTTCTTATCTGCCTGCGAGACGAACGACCCGCCGTCAACGACAAACACGTTCTTTACGTCGTGCGACTGGTTAAACTTGTTCAGGACCGACCGTTTAGGGTCATCGCCCATCCTGGTTGTACCTACTTCGTGAATGATCCTGCCGGGATTCTCGAGGCCATACATCCGGTCTGCACCGGGCTTATCACCCAGCGGGATGCCGCCCATCTGATGAATGATCTCTTCGAAGGTATCGTGCATATGGCGCGCCTGTTTGATCTCCTGATCGCTCCATTGGTAGTTGAACTGCAGAACAGGTATCCCGTATTTGTCGACGGTTTTCGGATCGATCTCACAGTAATTACTTTCAAGCGGGATAGCTTCCCCCCTGCCGGCAAAGCCGACTGTGGAACCGTAGAACCGGCGATAATCATCCTTCAACGATGCACCGTAGCCGCCGGCGGGCTTCATCTTTCCATCTTTTCCGGGAACTTTGCCGTTCAGACCCTCCATACCAAAGCCAAAGCCATAAGCCGGCATCCCTTGTCCGCCCCAGAATTCAATATGATATCCACGGGCAAAATCAAGCTTCTTATCGTTCAGCCACCATGGAATATACATGTGCATCCCACCAACGCCGTCCTCGTTGTAGCGCTTGCGGTCCATCAGGTGCGGGATAAACGCTCCGCGGGATGCTCCGGTAGAGTCGTGCAGATATTTACCGACAACACCGCTTGAGTTGCCCAGACCGTTAGGGTGTTGTGATGACTTTGAATTGAGGAGTAACCGTGCCGACTCACATGCGCTTGCTGCCAGCACTACGACTTTTGCCTTTACCTGGTATTCCTGCAGATCGGTTTTGTCGATATATGAAATACCCGTGGCTTTTCCATTGCCATCTGTGGTAACCTCTCGTGCCATGGCATTCACATACAGGTCGACATTGCCGGTACTTATGGCAGGCTTGACCAGAACCGATGATGACGAGAAATCGCCATAAACGCTGCAACCTCTGTTACATTGTCCGCAAAAGAAACATGAACCGCGTTCTTTATTTATAGGGCGGGTGAGCATCGATAACCGCGACGGAATAACAGGTATGCCGATCTTTCCGGCCGCCTGCCGGATCATCAGCTCATGAAGACGCGGCTTTGGTGGCGGAAGGAAATATCCATCCGGTTCGTTGAATATACCTTCTTTTGTTCCGAAAACGCCGATCATTTTATCGACGCGGTCGTAATAAGGTTTTACATCATCATAACCTATCGGCCAGTCGTCGCCCAGACCGTCGTGACTCTTGCGTTTGAAATCGAGCGGGCCGAAACGCAGGGAGATCCGCCCCCAATGGTTAGTGCGGCCGCCAAGCATGCGAGAACGGAACCAGTCGAACTTTGATCCGTTAAGTTGCGTGTACGGCTCGCCGTCGATCTCCCAGCCGCCATAGGCAGCATCAAAATCACCGAAAGCACGGGTGCTGCCAGCACCGCGGCGCGGCGACTGATACGGCCATTTCAGCTGTGTCATCTGTTCCGGATCCGCCGGATCATAATTCGGCCCTGCTTCAAGGATAGCTACTTTGAGACCGGCTTCCGACAGCATTTTTGCCGCCATTCCTCCGCCGGCACCTGATCCGACGATACATACGTCGTAAACTTTGCCGCCCTTTTTGATATTAAATGACATGTAAAAGAGTTAAAATTCAAAAGTAAAAATTCAAAAATCCAACACTCATCCATCTGCACAGGTATATCGGAAAGTAAGATAGGAAGTGTGAAACGTTCTGTGCAAGAGAAGTTATTAACATTGAATACAAAAGGCCCCACCTGTATCAGGTGAGGCCTTTGTTAAGGTTTAGGTCTTATCTTATTAATATGCTATGTTCTGCGGATCGAAATTGGTCCAGCCGGCTGCCCAGTTGGTAGTACCAAAGGCACCGATATGGTTTACCTGCGTAAAGAAACTGCTCATTCCGGTAAAGTTTGCTCCGCCTGCTGCCGGAGAGCCGGAAGCTGGAAGGAGGTTCGGCGTTGTTGAGAAAAACGGACTGGTCAATTTGATATCTGCGGCGTTCGTAATGGTTTTACCACCATCAGCTTCAGCCTTTGCCTGTACAGCAGCAGCGGATGCACCAACAACAGTCACATCAGATCCTATTTTGTAAGGTGCAGCGACCGCATGTACCAGGTTATTTTTGAACTCCGAAAGACCGGCCATATAATCGTTATAGCTGCTATTCGACTCAATGGAGAAACCACCCTTCTGGCCACCCATCAGGATTGAGTTACGAACTACGAACCTTACAGCTCTTCTCCAGCGGTTATTAAAGTTCTGATTAGGATCGGTACCCGCAGCATTGTTCGGGCCGATGAAAGTAAAGTTTGATAAAACCGGACGGGTATATGGAGTTGCACTTGTACCTGAACCGTCGTTATCAGCTTCAATACCGTTACCTGCATCGCTGTCATTTGAATTTGGTTTACGAAGCGATACTGCGAACTGAATTGAACCGGTGTAGCCGTAATCAAAATCAAAATCGTCATCTTTATTAGCAAAGGCGATCAGATTCCTGGCGTTTACAGTTCCTCCAAAGAATTCAAATGCATCGTCATTACCATAAGACACCATGATATTTTCAAGGGTGGTACCGGCACCAACAGCGCCTAGCGTCAGACCATTGATCTCAGAGTCGGGCTGGGCAGCAATACCGGCATATTCAATACGTACAAATTTTAAGCTACCCGAGTTGTCATTCGGATCGGTACCGCCATAGGTTCTGCCAACACCGCCTTCGATAGTAGGTTCGGTAGCACGGTTTGTCGGAGCTTTACCCAACAAGATGATACCACCCCAATCACCGGGCTGGCGGCTTCCGGCAGGCTGTCCGGACGTAAATACGATTGGCGCATCTGCGGTTCCGTTTGCAATCAGTTTACCGCCGCGCTCCACGATCAAAGCTCCCTTGTCGCCGATATCACTCTTAATGGTCGTACCCGGTTCAACAGTTAGCGTTGCTCCACTGGTAACATATACATAGCCTTTCAAAACCCACTGTCTGTCGTTTGTCAGCGTCTTGTTGGCAGAAACAGTTCCCGAAAGAACCTCCGGTGCCAGTTGTACCGGCTCTTCGTCATCGTCAGATTTCTGACAGCCGGTAAACGCTAATGCTCCGGCTAAAAGGAAAGCTAAAAATTTGGTTGATTTCATTATCGAATTTGTTTTACCCAAAGCTACTGCACCTATGTTAGGTGAATTTTATGTCTGGATTAAGTTTGTCAAAACTGTGTGTTAATTTAAAATGAATACCGCTTATTTATTCAGGTTGAAGTTGTAATTGAACTGCAATGAGATGCTTGAACCTTGTCGCATACCGTTCATGATGCGATCAGTGTTAGAATTATATATTTTATTTCCATCCATATTCTGATAAAACAGTACCCGCTGGTTGAAAATATCAGAGAAATTGAGTTTGAACTCACCATTTTTAAACACCCTTTTACTGACCTGAAGATCAAGGACATCCCGGCCTTTTTCATATATATCTGAGTATCCCTGATAACCCACGCTATAAATCCGTTCACCGGCCTTATTATACATGGCACTGAACCCGAGGCCGCCTTTACTGGTATACTGCAAACCGGCGTTGATCAGATAAGGAGACTGTCCCTGCAATGCCCGGTCCGGATTCCCACCCAGTATACCCAGATCAACAGTCGACTTGATATATGAAAAGTTACTGAATGCGGTAATGTTTCTCAACCATTCGGCATCGTTGATAAAACTAAGGCTCTTGCGAAACTCAAGCTCAAAGCCGTACGCGTGAGCACTTTTAGCATTAGCATAGGTGAAGCGGCGCAGGTCGGCATTTGAGGCCGAATTCACGACCGTTTCGATCGGATTGCTGAAATTTTTGAAGAATATTGAAGCGGTCAGCGCTTCGCCCGCAGCCGGATAGAACTCATAGCGCAGGTCCGTGTTCAATATCCTGGTCCGTTTAAGACCCGGATTCCCGGAATTGGAGCTTGCAGAAGTAAAATCGTAGAACTCAAACGGCGCAAGCTCCCTGAACTCCGGACGTGCTACGGTTTGAGATGCAGCAAATCGCAGATTTGATTTCTCGGAAAGACTGTAAGTAAAATTAAGAGATGGAAGCACATCGAAGTACGTCTCTTCAGATTTCACTTTCTGATTGGACTGATCCCTGGCGTTCAGCCACTGATAATAATACTCGGCACGCGCTCCCCAAACCAGTCGTATCTTCTCGCCAAGTTTATTATCAAACATAACAAAACCGGCATTAAGATCGGACTGAGCATCATATTTATCGCTCGGGTTAGTAAAGTCGTTCAATACAAATCCGTTGGCGCTTATATTCTCGTCAGTGAATATTTTGTCGTTAGGCAGATAAAGCAAAGGACTTTGGCTGTTACCATCCGCAAGCTGATAATTGAAGATACGCGCATCGAACTGCCGCTCTTTAACGAGTTTATTAACACCGAATTTGAAAGTGCTTTTCTCATTCAGAAACGTAAACGGATAAGTTACTGCAATGCTACCGCCGAAGTTATTCTCATACAGGTCAGAGAAAAAGCGGCGGGTTTTATCGTCGACCATAGCATAGGGCTCGGCTGTTGCCTGTGGACGGGCATAGAACAGGGTTCTCAGATCAGGCTGTTCACGATTAATGAATGCGTAGCTAAGGTTCCAATCTACCTTAACACCTTTATTACCAAATTGATGATTACCCTCAAGCTGTGAATTGATCAGTGTTTTTTGAATAAGCTCCGAGGAGTTAAGGCGTATGTCCTGAATATTGCTTGTATTGTAACCGTGCCGGTCTATATAGCTGTCTTCAAAAATGCGATTGGCAATATTCTTAAAAGCAATCTTATGTTTTCCATTCACGTAGGCTAAGTTCGCCAGTAATCCCATACTTGTATTGAACTTATAAGACACATCATTGTATTCGTAAACAACCCGTTCCGTCTCATAATCAAAGCGCTCTGCGTTACTGATATTCTGTGAATTCCGGTATGAAAAGGATAGAATAGTACCTAACGAACCATTGTTGCTGAACTCTTTACGATTTCCGAACGTGAGCTGGTAGCTTTGTCCCGGAAGGGCTGTACTGCTGATCTGACCATAGCTGTTTGGTAAAGACCGTGTTGCTGTAACCCTTTGTGCTAATGGTGCGCTTCTGTATTTCTGAGCCGTGGATGGAAAGGCGGATGTGAGTGATCTGGTTCCATCATCGAAACCGAAGTAATCGTAACTGTTTCTCTTATTTGATAGAAAAGTATTGAATGTTGAGTTGGTATTGTAGCTCGAGCTAAAAGAAAAACTTAAAAAATTCTGATCTGGAACGTCCCGGGTAAAGATTTGGATCACCCCCCCGGAAAAGTCGCCCGGCAGATCAGGTGACGCAGTTTTACTAACCACCAGCCGGTCAATAAGATTTGACGGGATAATATCGAAGGAAAATGCTTTCCTATCCGGCTCCGTACTTGGAAGTGCCGCGTTGTTCAATGTAGCCGCGTTATACCGGTCACTAAGGCCCCGTACCACCACGAACTTATTGTCCTGAATACTGGCTCCGCTAACCCGCTTCAGCACATCACCGGTATTACGATCAGGTGACCGGCGGATTACATCAGAAGATATACCACTTGAGATACTGATGCTATTTTTTTGTTGAGCATATAAGGTTCCGATCGTTTCCTGGCGTGCAGTCGCTGTGACCACCACCTCTCTGAGTTGTTGCCCGGACGCTTCCTCCATGGCGATGTCAAGGGTTGTGGTCTTACCTGCAGTAACTTCGATATCCGATATACTCTTTGTCTGGTACCCTATATAGGAGAAATCAACGGTGTATTTGCCGGGAGAAAGATTACTTAAGGCATAGCGGCCTTCCACGTCGGTGGAAACGCCGCCGCCGACTTTTAGCTTTACGGTTAATCCAATAAGCGTTTCGCCGGTTTTACTATCTGTTACTTTTCCGGCGATCTTGCCTGTTGACTGGCCAAAAGTCTGAATAGCGGCCAGCCCGAAGAAAACGATCAGGCTTAAAATTCGGGCGATTAGTTTCTTTTTCACTTTTGTCTGATTTTATTACGGACAAAAGTATCGTGGCAATATTACCAGCATATTAGACAGTGATTAAGGAACGGTATTATTACTGTTAAGAAAACATTAAACCTCAATCACGCTCCCGGAATGTTAAGGCTAGCATCTTTAACGAAACAGGATCATCAAGCTGACGGGTATCGGCGGTGTCAAGGATCAGATTTAATGGCAGATGCAATCTGCCGTTCGAGGTTTCTATTCTCGCATACTCCCCAACCAGAGTATGTGCTTCATAACGCCCGATAGCCCTATTATATTCACTAAGCCTGGCCAATATTTCGATAACAATAGAAGCTGATAATCGCATCGTGGTCACAAATCAAAGCTAATACAGCCGTCTTAAGCTAACATTAACTATATGTAAAAAAACATCCGCATTCATTGCTGAGGCGGTACCACATTTAGAGCGCTGGTTAAACCGCTTGCGGACCGGCGACGATAGTGGCGGAATTTCACTGTTATAGCGCGTCTAGTTTGTGCTTTACAAAGAACGCAAGCGAGTGGCGGTGCATCGCGATCATAACGTCCTTCTTTTTGTTGTTCCTGATCAACTCGTCATCAATATGCAGCATATTTCCATCCCACTTCAGCGTTGCGTTCTTAAACCTGACAGGTTCTATCGGTAAGATCACTTCAACGCCGTTGATCTTATTCTCAATATAGGCCGATAATTCGCTCCGCTTATCAGCCGGAACCAATACGAGCTCAAACCACCCGTCACCGGGATCGGCGCTTTCGGCAAGAACAAGGTTGGGGCCGATGGATCTGATATTCATCACCTCGACCATTATATAATTGCCTGAGTAATCGGTTCCGTCAGCTTCAATATAGCAGTATCGGGGTTCGTATGAATTCACGATATCATCCAGCATTTGCAATGCCAGCCGCATTTTCTGACCGGGACCCTCTTTGGCATCTGCATCTGCTTTTTCCATTTGCCTCATCAGCTCGGGAAATACGCCGAAACCCAGTCCCTCCAGCAAGAATTTACTTTTAGATACATTATAGATCCGGCCTGCGTCGAATTCTTTAATGTGTCCATCCTTCCAGCTCGCAACTACCCTGTTCGGGTCGTCGTCAAGATTCAAGGCTTTTGCAATATTATTAGCAGTTCCTGCAGCAAGCAGGGCCAGAGGAAACTTTTTATCTATTAGTTTACGGTTTAGCAGCCTCTTTACCACTTTTCTGACCGTGCCGTCACCACCGGTCACAACCAGAAAATCGACTTCAGGGCTGATGTCCTTCCAATCCTTTTTTTCCATCGAATCATATTCACACCGAAAGCCGTTCCGTTCGATCAGCTTAACAAGCTCGTCTTCACTAAATCCTCCCTCACCCGCGTCGGGGTTATGCAGCAGTTTGACCAGTTCCATACATAATTACACGATTTCAAAACACAGGCCGGAGTTTTTTGGTTGGCATTTTAAGAATTAAATATGCTGTAATGAGGATATTGATAACGAACGACGACGGCATTTACAGTCCGGGGATCGCTGCTCTTGCGAAAGTAGCTTCGAAATTTGGTGAAGTACGCATTGTTGCACCCGACGTAGAGCAGTCGTCTATGGGACATGCCGTTACACATTCCCGACCCCTCAGCTATAAAAAATCACCGATCGAATTTGGCGGACTGGAGGCCTATCGCGTGAACGGAACACCGGCCGACTGCGTGGCGCTGGGCACGCATCTGTCAAAGACCGATGTGGTGCTTTCCGGGATCAACATGGGGCCTAATCTGGGTAATTCAATGTGGCATTCGGGAACCTTGGCAGCTGCAAAACAGGCCGTTCTGCTCGGAATAAGAGGCATCGCCCTAAGCACACCAGTTGGAAAGACCGAACCCGACTTTGAGAAGCTTGCCCCTTTTGTTGAAAGGACGCTGTCTGTTCTCTTGGAAAACACCGAACTCGCATTATTCAATGTAAATCTGCCCGAACAGGCAAAGGACATCAAATGGACCCGCCAATCGGTTCGCCTCTATGATGGTCATATTGTACCGGGAACCGATCCGATGGGAAGAAAGCATTATTGGTTTACGGTAACGGCGCTCGAACCCGCCGAAGCAGGCACCGACCGCTGGGCGATTGAGAATGACTATGTGTCTATCACGCCTTTACGCCTGGACCTGACCAATGAGAAAGAACTTGAAAGAAGGCTTGTGAATCAACCTTTGTGATCAATATCGGATATTGAATCTTCTGAAGATAAAGTGAACGAGCCAGATCGGCCCGATGAGCAGAAACTTCACATCGTCTAAAAATGACGGCTTTTTACCTTCTATTTTATGGCCGATAAACTGACCGATCCAGGCGGCAACGAATATCCCTAAACAAACCTGCCACATTTCGGGCCATCCCTGGTTGTTATGAAGCTTCTCAAGCGTTACAATACCGGCAGAAAAAGCAAATACCATGAGGAGCATGACGTATGATAAAACCGGCGACAACCGAAAATAGTAGTAAATGGCAAATGCGATGAGGAAAGACGCCCAGTTAACGAACCCGTTATACTTACCCAGGAAGTCCAGGTGAGGGAA
>DASWXL010000071.1:0-14880 GCA_036405495.1 Sphingobacteriaceae bacterium
AGCAGGAGATATTGAGTATCAACACGCGGCTTTAGAAATTGCAATTGAGGCTTATCGGTTTGTGGATGATAGCTTAACAGCTCCAGCGATTGCAGCTGTTCCAACGTGGTCTGAACCTCTGCCCTGGTTACGGACAAGCGCTTGGCAAGCTCCGTTTCCTTGATCGGAATGAAGTGATCAAACAATCCGCCGTATGAACGAAGCAGGGTCTTGATAAAAAGATCAAACTCAAAATGACTGATCTGAAAACGATAAAGTTCTTCATTAGAAACCTGGATCTTCACCCTGGAAGGTAGAAATACCGTTTCAGTTAACACAATATATTCGTCTCTCTCTAAAAACTTGAGCGCTTGTAATGTTTTCAGTGGCTCCAGCTTAAAACGCTGACAAAATTCGCCTGCATCGAAAGAATAGATCAAACCCTCACCTGCACCATAGGCTAACTGGAAATAGTTTCCGAGATGATGATAGATAACCTTAATTTCTTCGATCGACGGATAACTTAGTTCAAGTTTACGTTCTAGCCGGAGCTTATCGGTTTCATTGTAAAGCAAGACAGCAAACGCCTTTTTTTCATCACGTCCGGCCCGGCCTGCCTCCTGATAATAAGCCTCCAGACTTTCGGGCAGGTCAAGGTGCACCACAAAACGAACATCCGGCTTGTCTATTCCCATACCGAATGCATTGGTCGCAACCATCACCCGCACCTGGCCCGACTTCCACGCCTCCTGCTTCGCAGACCGCACTGACGTCTCAAGGCCGGCATGGTAAAAATCGGCCGAGATGTTTTCACGGTTCAACAGACGGGCAACTTCCTGCGTTGCACGACGGTTCCGCACATAGACTATGCCGGATCCTTTTACTTTTTGCGCAACGGAAAGTAACTTCCGGATCTTGTTCTCTTCGTCAAAAACGACATAACTCAGGTTCTTCCGTTCAAATGATCTTCGAAGAACATGGCCACGTCTGAAACGAAGTTTTTCCTGAATATCTGCAGCAACCCGGTCAGTGGCGGTTGCGGTCAACGCCAGAACCGGCACACGAGGATGCAGATTACGCAAATCGGTCAGATGCAGATACGGTGGTCTGAAATCATATCCCCATTGCGAAATACAATGAGCCTCATCGATCGCGATCAGGTTAACGTTCATATGCCGTATCCGTTCCCTTACCAGATCTGATAGAAGCCGCTCGGGCGAAAGATAGAGAAACTTGATATCACCATAGATACAATTGTCCAGCATGATATCAACCTCCCGCTTACCCATGCCGGATATGATCGCAATGGCCGGCACCCCCTTCGCTTTAAGGTTTTCAACCTGATCTTTCATCAACGCGATCAAAGGCGAAACAACAATACAAATACCGGGTTTGGCCAGAGCAGGCACCTGAAAGCAGATCGACTTACCTCCGCCGGTCGGCATCAGCGCAAGCGTATCATGACCACCCATAACAGACATAATGATCTCTTCCTGTAAAGGCCGAAAATCACTATAACCCCAAACCTGCTTAAGTACCTGATGAATGCTCATGAACGCTACCAAAACTATGAATAATTGCTAAATTGCCGCTTCAATTGAGTTTATGATGAGGAATTTATTACCGTTACTGCTGTCTTTTATTGCTATCGGGCAAACGGCCGCGCAGGAAAAAAAGTGGAATATTGAAAAGCCCTCCGGCCCTTCCAAAGTTATTTCATTCACTACCGATGAAGGAACCTGGATGGACCTTGATGTTAGTCCGGATGGCAAGGAAATCGTTTTTGACCTCCTCGGTGATATTTATAAAATGCCTATTTCCGGTGGTAAGGCGACTTTATTGGCCGGAGGAATTGCTTACGAGGTCCAACCCCGGTTCAGCCCTAACGGAAAATACATATCCTACACAAGCGACAAAAGTGGTGGAGACAATATCTGGGTCATGAATGCCGATGGTTCGAACAAACGTGCCGTAACCAAAGAAACTTTTCGACTATTGAACAATGCAGTTTGGACACCGGACAACCAGTATTTAATTGCCCGTAAGCACTTCACGGCGAGCCGCTCCCTGGGGGCAGGCGAAATGTGGATGTATCACCTATCAGGAGGCACAGACGGCGTTCAGCTAACCAAACGAAAAAACGACCAGCAGGATGCCGGAGAACCGGAAGTATCACCTGACGGCCGCTATGTTTACTTCAGCGAAGACGTCAGTCCGGGACCCTTTTTCCAATATAATAAGGATCCAAACGGCGAGATCTATAATATCAGAAGACTGGACCGGATCACGGGCGAATTAACGACCGTTACCGGCGGACAGGGAGGTGCAGCCCGGCCGCAGGTATCACCCGATGGGAAATATCTCGCTTTTATCAAACGCGTGCGTTTAAAATCCTCTCTGTTCATTCATGACCTCGAAACGGGCGAAGAATGGCCTTTATACGATGACCTGTCGCGCGACCAGCAGGAAGCATGGGCAATATTCGGTATTTACCCCAATTTCTCCTGGACACCCGACAGCAAAGAGATTATCTTTTACGCTAAAGGGAAGATCAGAAAACTGGATCTCAATTCTTTAAGCACAACCGAAATTCCTTTCGAGGCCTCGGTGAACCAAACGATAACGGAATCGCTTCACTTCGACCAGCAGGTATTCAAAGACGATATCGACGTGAAGATGATCCGTCAGTTAACAACCTCACCGGATGGCAAGAAGCTGGCGTTTAACGCCGCGGGCCATATCTATATCAAAGATCTCCCGAGCGGACGTGTTGAACGTTTAACCGATGAAACCGATTTTGAGTTTGAGCCTGACTTCAGCCCGGATGGCAAATCTATAGTATATGTAAGCTGGAATGATTCGGATCGTGGTTCAGTCAACAGGATCGATCTCAAATCAGGCCGGATTACCAAGATAACAGGCGAAAAAGGCTTCTATTATTCACCTAAGTTTTCAAACAACGGCAATAAGATCGTGTTCCGGAAAGGTACAGGCAACGACCAGCTAGGCTATATCTATGGCAAAGAGCCGGGTATTTATCTGGTATCGGCAAACGGTGGAAAAGCCACCCGTATTTCTGCCACAGGTATCCGCCCGGACTTTAGCGCCGATGATTCCCGTATCTTTTTCCAGGGCAGCGAATCGGGAAAAAAGGCTCTCAAAAGTATCGATCTTAACGGCGGTACACCACGCACCCACTACACATCCACTTACGCAAACTCGTTCGTACCTAGTCCGGACGGCAAATGGCTCGCTTTTACAGAGTTATTCAACGCCTACATTACTCCATTGGTTACGACCGGTAACGCGCTCGAACTATCATCAACGAATAAAGCATTGCCGGTAACACGCGTAACACGCGATGCAGGCAGCTACCTGCACTGGAGCGGCGACGCGCAGTCACTTCACTGGACATTAGGCCCTCAATATTTTAGCAGAAACATTAATGAGGCGTTTACATTTCTTGATGGATCGGCTGAAAAGCTTCCGGCTGCCGATACCAGCGGCATCGATATCGGCTTAAAACTGCAATCTGACGTTCCTGCCGGCAAGGTCGCTTTAACGGAAGCCCGCATCATTACCATGAAAGGAGATGAAGTGATTGAGAAAGGAACTATCGTTATCGACAAAAACAAAATAGCAGCTGTTGGCCCGGCTTCACAGGTCGCCATCCCTTCCGATGCAAAAGTGATCAGCGTTGCCGGAAAAACCATTATGCCGGGAATGGTAGATGTACATGCACATTTAAGACCCAGCCCCGACGGAGTATCCCCTCAGCAGGATTGGAGTTACTATGCAAACCTGGCCTACGGCGTAACCACCGCCCACGACCCCTCCAGCAACACGGAGATGGTTTTCAGTCAATCCGAAATGATCAGATCGGGCAGAATGGTTGGGCCACGAATTTACTCGACAGGAACCATTTTATATGGCGCGGACGGAGATTTCAAAGCCGTGATCAACAGCCTCGATGACGCCCGCTCGCACTTGCGTCGACTTAAAGCTGTCGGGGCCTTCTCCGTTAAATCATACAATCAGCCGCGGCGTGAACAGCGGCAGCAAATTATTCAGGCCGCCCGAGAATTAAAAATGGAGGTCGTACCCGAAGGCGGCTCGACATTCTTTCATAATATGACCCAGGTTATCGACGGCCACACGGGTGTGGAGCATAATATTCCGGTTGTGCCACTTTATAAGGACGTTAAATCGCTCTGGAACGGAACCAGGGTTGGCTATACACCTACGCTCATCGTTACGTTCGGAGCGCAATCCGGCGAGATCTATTGGTATGACCGTACCAACGTCTGGGAAAATGAAAAACTGCTCGATTTTACTCCCCGTTATATTATCGACGAACGCTCCCGCCGGAGAACGACATCAGAGTTTGGCGACTATGGTCATATCGAAGTGGCCAAAGCAACCAAACAGCTCGCCGATGGTGGTACTAAAGTAAATTTAGGAGCGCATGGGCAATTGCAGGGTTTGGGCGCCCACTGGGAATTATGGATGCTGGCCCAGGGAGGAATGACACCGCTCCAGGCGATCAGAAGCGCAACGCTTAATGGCGCGCAATACCTGGGAATGGGCAAAGAATTGGGTTCCCTGGAAACCGGGAAACTGGCCGATCTTATCGTAATGGATGAAAACCCGTTAGACGACATTCGTAACTCAGAAAAGATAAAATATGTGATGATCAATGGCCGTCTCTATGATGCCACAACGATGAATGAGATCGGGAATCGTGAAAAACCGCGGAACAAGTTCTGGTGGCAAACCGGTCGCGGCGAGAATATCGGTTTTACCCATACCCATGCCGAGACACACACGTTCACAACGCCGGAATGTGATTAATGGTCCGGTCGAATATCAGCAACGGCCGCCTCCAGGCGGCCGTTGCTGTTTCGGGTGGACTTCTTTTCGCTGTGGTATTAACGCTTGAAGGTAAGCAGCAACCCACCATCGCTATAGAAATAAAGCCTGTCAGCCTTTATTTCATACCGCTTAACCGACCTTAAATTGGTGAGGATTTCGCTTTCTTCATCCATCAGACCTTCGCAGTACATTTTAGTGGAGCTGATTTCCGAAAAGGTGATCCGGTTTTCTGTAAATATTTCATATTCTGCCGAAAAGCCATTACAGGCCGCCTTTCCTGAGATCCGATGTTCTTTGGTATCAAACCGAAGATATGCATTTTCAATACTGACCGGCTTTTCCGCGATTGCTGTTAACACCCATTGTGTGTTTTCACCCAACACCTGGCGGTCTGCTGTTCCATCCAGCACCTTGCAGGAATAAAGGCACAGAACAGCCGCTATAAAACTGAAGTACTTCATAAGAATGTGTATGTGTGTTTTATTGCAACAAACGGTCAACCGCTAAGTTTCAATTACAGCGCCTGAGCAATGACGTAGCCGCTGGCCCACGCCCACTGAAAGTTATAACCACCCAGCCACCCGGTTACATCGACACATTCCCCGCCAAAAAACAAGCCTTCAACCCGCTTGCTTTCGAGTGTTTTAGATGAAAGTTCATCCGTAGCAACGCCTCCTCTCATTACTTCGGCCTTATCGTAACCCTTATCACCCGCCGGCTTCACTTTGAAATGATGTATAAATTCTGAGATCCCATGGATCTCCGCCTTTGAAAGTGATGCGAGATTTTTATTGACCGGGATGAACTTGCCGAGGGCTTCGGCAAATTTTCTCGTATACAGACCGGCTAGCAGTGTCAGCAGCTGTTTTTTGCCATTAATTTGTCTTTCAACATCGATCAGCTCTTCTATGCTCCTATCCGGCATGAGGTCGATTTCAACCGTCTGACCGGGTTTCCAGTATGATGAGATCTGTAAAATTGCCGGGCCGCTTAATCCCCAGTGCGTGAACAGGATGTTTTCTTCAAATGTAATCCGGTCATTAGACACGCGGGCAAAAATAGAATTGCCAGACAACCGGGCGAACCATTCTGCATCCTTGCCGGTTATCGTTAGCGGAACAAGAGCCGGGGCTGTATCCGTAACCCTTAGACCGAATTGTTTGGCTATCCGAAGTCCGAAATCCGTGGCCCCCATCTTTTGGACCGGCAAACCTCCCGATGCGATCACAACCCGATCAGCTCCTGCAGAATATTCCCGATCACCCTTTGTATAGGCAACTAAAAAAGAACCCGCGGCTGTTTTGCTGACAGTTCTGACCTCTGCATTGCACAATATCTCCTGATCAAGATCCGAACAGAGATCGGTAAATACCTTTACAATATCCCTGGCCTTGTTGGTGACGGGAAACAACTGGCCGAGGGTCTTCTCATGTCCGGAAATACCGTAGGTTTCAAAAAAGCTTATCGTGTCCTGAACAGTCCACTGCGAGAACGCAGATTTGCAAAAGTGCTCGTTCTCGGAAACGAAATTCGAATGGGATGCATACAGGTTCGTGAAATTACAGCGCCCCCCTCCCGAGATCAGGATTTTCGCCCCCGGCCTGTCGTTCTTTTCCAGCAGCAACACCCGCTTTCCGAGAAAACCGGCCTGAACGGCACACATTAAACCGCAGGCTCCTGCACCAATTATTATTGCATCATACGTCGGCATATCTTCATCGGCAAAGATAAAAGCAATAATTTCCTTTTTACTTTTTACTTTTGGGCTTCGATTTTTTTGCAATGAAGGCATTTTACGGAGATCTACGGTTAGGAATTTTAGGCGGCGGGCAACTAGGCAGAATGTTGATACAGGAGGCCATTAACTACAATGTCACAACACATGTATTAGATCCTGATCCGGATGCACCCTGTAAAAATCTGTGCGACCGTTTTGAAACGGGGTCACTGACAGACTTTGAAACAGTTTACAACTTTGGAAAAAAAGCCGACCTCATCACCATCGAAATTGAGAAGGTGAATGTCGATGCGCTCCAAAAACTGGAAGATGAAGGTGTCGCGGTCTATCCTCAGCCCAGGGTGATACGCCTTATCCAGGATAAAGGACTGCAAAAGCAGTTTTTCAAACAAAACGATATCCCAAGCGCACCGTTCCAACTGATCGGTACAAAGGACGATCTTACGAAATGCGGTGTCGCGTTTCCGTTTATTCAAAAGCTGCGAAAAGACGGTTACGACGGACGCGGGGTCTGCAAGATTACTTCTGAAGCCGATTTTGAAAAAGCTTTTTCCGCTCCGAGCCTTGTTGAAGAATGGATCGATTTCGAGAAAGAGATCTCAGTGATCGTTGCGCGTAACGATAACGGCCAGATCAAAGCTTTTCCATGTGTGGAAATGGAGTTCAATCCCGAAGCCAATCTGGTGGAATTCCTCATATCACCTTCCACACTCGATCAGCATATCCTGCTAAAAGCCGAACAGTTAGCTGTTAGAGTGGCTGACTGCCTGAAGATCACCGGCCTTTTAGCCGTAGAGATGTTCCTGACAAAATCCGGCGATATTCTTGTTAATGAAGTCGCCCCGCGCCCGCACAATAGCGGCCACCAAAGTATCGAGGGGAATAAGGCATCACAGTTTGAGCAACATTTGCGCGCTATTTTCAACCTTCCGCTGGCGAATACTTCAGCTTTAGGTAATGCGGTGATGATAAATGTATTGGGTGAACCCGGCTTTGAAGGACTCGCAGATTACGAAGGACTGAATGAAATTTTAAAGCTAGACGGCGTCTACGTCCATCTTTATGGTAAAAAGTTCACCAAACCCTTCCGGAAAATGGGACACGTCACCGTAGTCGATGAGGATCGCGAAAAAGCTATCGAAAAAGCAAGATTTGTACAGCAAACATTAAAAGTTAAAGTGTAAAATATGAGCCAGACAAACATTCAGGTAGGAATAATCATGGGCAGCAAATCCGATTTGAATATCATGCAGGATGCTGCCAATGTTTTAACGGAATTGGGAATACAATTCGAGATGACGGTGGTGTCTGCACACAGAACGCCTGAAAGAATGTTTGATTACGCGAAAAATGCCGCTACAAGAGGTCTAAAGGTCATTATCGCCGGCGCCGGCGGTGCGGCACACTTACCTGGCATGGTTGCATCCATTACGCACCTGCCTGTCATTGGCGTTCCCGTGAGATCCTCAAACTCAATTGACGGGTGGGATTCTATCTTATCTATTCTGCAAATGCCAAACGGAATTCCTGTCGCTACAGTTGCCCTGAACGCGGCGAAGAATGCCGGCCTGCTCGCTGCACAGATCCTCGGAACAGCTGATGCTTCGATCAGCCAGAAGCTGGTCGATTACAAAGAAGACCTTAAGAAGAAAATCGAAGAAAGCGCGAGAGAACTGGAAGCGCATATTAAAGATTAGTTCCACATGGGGTTTTCGGGGAAATTTACAATATGTGCGTACTTGGGCCCCATATTAACAACAACCTCTTTCCATAAACTGTCATCGTCGGCAATAAAAAGCAGTTCAGAATTGAACGTATTGGCGATCAGCCATGAGTTCTGCTGAACTTCATTTTCAAGTTGCCCTTCTGCCCAGCCGGAATATCCCACAAAAAAACGGATCTCACTGTCCGAGATGCCGTTGCTGTTGATGAGTAATTTCAGCGCTTCAAAGTTACCGCCCCAATAAATTCCTTCCGCTATCTCAATTCCGCTGTTTATCCGGTCATAGCATCGATGAATAAAATGCAGTGTGTCATTTCCAACGGGCCCGCCTATATATACCGGAAAGGTCGCTTCAAGGCAATCAGGCAAAATATCCTTCAGCAATAGGTTGCTCCTTTGATTTAAAACATAACCAACAGTTCCTTCGTCATTATGCTCGGTCAGCAAAACCACTGCACGCTTAAAATTGGGATCCTGCATGAATGGCTCCGATATTAGCAGACTTGAAGTTTGGGGCTTACTGTTCGTCAACATAACAGTCTAACATTTACACTAATGTCATGTTTTTATTTTTAAATATTTAGAGAATTATCACCCCGGCATAATGAATCTACTTGCTAAATGGTAAGTTTGCCGGCATGTCAATTGATAAAAAAGCAATAGAAAATCTTCGCCAGGAATACCGAACTTCAGAATTGTTGGAAAAGGAAATCGCGAAAGACCCCTTTAAACAATTTGAAAAATGGTTCAAAGACGCCATGATGAGCGATCTGCTTGAACCGAATATTATGACCCTTGCTACGGCAACCGCCGATGGGAAGCCCTCGGCACGGATCGTTCTTTTGAAAGGCTTTGATGACAACGGATTCATCTTCTACACGAATTACCTCAGCCGGAAAGGAAAAGAGATCGCTAAAAATCCCTATGCTTCACTTGTTTTTTATTGGCATGAGCTGGAAAGACAGGTAAGAATCGAGGGTACCATTGAAAAGCTCAGTAAAGAAGAATCAGAAAGATACTTTCACTCCAGGCCAAAAGACAGCCAGATCGGTGCAGCTGCGTCGCCTCAAAGTCAGGTTATTAATAACCGGAAGGAACTGGAAGAAAAATGGGAAGCATTAGAAGAAAAATACCATAACAAAGAAGTTCCTAAACCATCCTACTGGGGGGGCTACATCGTCAAACCCCAAATCGTTGAATTCTGGCAGGGACGGCCCGGTCGGCTTCATGACAGGATCATGTTCCGGAAAGCTGACAAGACCAGCTGGAAGATTGTAAGGCTTGCTCCTTAACATAAAGAGGCCATCTTATCGGAATAAGATGGCCTCTTACTTTATTCGTCAACTATATTAATAAACCTTTATCATAAAGATAAAGTCCTGAAGCTTGCTTATCTGATCGGTATTTCTCAGGCCCGCCAACCGGTTTTTCTGATTGAGCTCAAACTTATCGGTTAAAGAATCCTGAGGAATGGTTTCAATAGATCGTAACAAATATTCGGATTTGATAGCAAATGCAGCACCTTCTGTCTGGGTTTGCTTACCACTGATAATGCCGATAACATTTCCGCGTGTATCAAGCAAAGGACCACCACTGTTTCCGGGATTTACAGAAATATCCACCTGATATGCGGTTGTATCACCGGAATAGCCGGTGTTCGAGCTTAGATATCCTTTGTTATACACCCAATTATCCTTTGGAAAACCAATTGTAAAGACATTCTCTCCAACGTCTGCAGCCGCGTTCTTAAACGTATAAGGAATTGCTTTCAACGATTTGAAGTTCGCGTCATCTATCTTCAATACCGCGATGTCATTGGCCGGGTCGACATAGATCTTCTTCACACGGAACGAATCCCCATCAGAATTCTGAATATACACTGAGTCGGCACCGCTGATCACATGGTTATTGGTAATAATGTATCCGTTTTCAGACAATGCGAACCCGGTACCGCTGAACTGCCCCGGATTTACCGGTCCTGTAGCCGGCTTACTTGAAATGTTCCGGTTAACGATAGTTTTCAAACTGTTAACGTCACGTCTCAGGGCGCTATAATTAGATGAATTCGTTTTGGAAAAGTAACCCGTAAACAATAATGTCGAAAACACAGCTAACAGCGCAACAGAAGCTGCTACCGCCGTACTCACCCGATATTTCCTCCACATCTGTACAATTTGAGAACTTGCCGGGACAAGCTCATTTTGAATAGCGTCAATATCTAAAGCGTCATGAATTACATTCATATCGCTTATCAACTGCTTACGCTGACCATAATCAGCCAGGTCCCTCACGAAAGCCATGTGTTCCACAACCTTGTGATCAAATTCAGGATCATCGGCACGGCGCCTCGCAAAGTCACTGCTTTCTGCTTCGGACAGCTCCCCTTTTAAATAAGCCTCTATGAGGTTTGTCAGTTCTAAATCACTCATTTTTACTCAACGTCTCAACCTTGAAAAAACAATTTCTTTAATCGCTGCAGGCATTTATATTTCTGAGTCTTTGCGTTGTCTGTATTCGTATATCCAAACTTTTCGCAAATCTCCTGCATCGATCTGTTATTTATGTAAAAGTCGACAATAATGGTTTTACAGGGCTCGCCCAGCCTATTCAGGGCTTTGTCCATCTGTTTAAACTTCCTGTCTAACTCCTCATGGTGTTCCAGGTCTTCCTCTATAGGAATAAAATCCTCGAAATCCTTTATGTCCCCGCCGTTATGCTTTCGCTGACTTAGTCGTTTCAACCATAACCTGCGGCAAACTGAATAAATAAACGTCTTCAGTTTGCTGTTCAACTCAAAGTTTCCGCTTTTGACCTTACTATATAATACGATCACGGCCTCCTGAAAAATATCTTTTGCATCATCTTCATTTCCGTTGTTGGAAACGATCATTTGCAAAATCATCGGAAAATAGGATTTATATAACCTGTTAAGCGTCTCCTTTGAGCCATTCAGGATCCCAAATATCACTTCACTATCCGCTGGACCTGAACTTTTTATCTCTCTGCTCACTACTTAATACTCTTTGGGGGAAATTGTAACCCAATGATAGGAAAAATATTTTTTTATTTTTTTTATGAAATGCTGGGTTACCTTTTGCTTTAAGCGGTATTAACAGGAAAATTATTTAAATAACTTTTTAACAATTAAACAATGAAAAATTCATTCAAATTCGGTTTCTTAGCTTTAGCTATTTCATTATCAGTTGCTGCTTGTTCTTCTAACCAGACTGGCGAAGGTGCTGATTCAACTGCAGTTGACACTTCTATGGTAGATACTACTGCTCTTGACACTGCTGCTGTTGATACTGCTGCTGCTGTTGATACTACTGCTGCTGATACTGCTCAATAATTTATACTGAGATCAAAAGCTAAAAGCTGCTCTGACCGGGCGGCTTTTTTTGTGCCTTTTTGTTTGGATTGGGATATCAGCCGGTTAATACCTGGTTAATACATCGTTAACCCCTGCGTCGGTGATCCGTTCTCTGGCAGCCCTTTTTACCGAACGAGATACGAACAAGGACTTAGCAAAAGGCAGATCTGCTATACAAACGGAAGATTGATGTAACGTGACCTTCAGCAGAGCTGGTTGATGCGGTCTTCAAAAAAAGAGGCCGTCAACGACAGTGTCGCGACGGCCTTATCAGTTTACAATTTAACCGAAGATATTTATTCCGGCTTTGATGATCTGAACCAGCTCTTGATCTTCCTCGAGTTCGAATCTGCTATCAGATACATACAAGGAACCAGGATCAGCGTCAGGAAAGTGGCGAAACCCAATCCGAAGATCATTGTCCAGGATAATGGCCCCCAGAATGCCACGTTGTCGCCACCAAAATAAATATGAGGCTTAAATTCAGTGAACAGGCGGGCAAAATCAATATTAAATCCAACAGCTAACGGAACAAGCCCAAGCATAGTTGCGGTTGCCGTTAACAGAACCGGCGTCATCCTGGTTCTTCCTGCTTCAATCACGGCGTCGCGGACCGTCATTCCCTCCTCGATCATCAAATCAGTGAACTCGACCAGTAGAATACCATTACGAACCACAATTCCGGCAAGGGCCACAATTCCGATACCCATCATGACGATGGACATATCCATGCGGAAAATGGTAACCCCCAGCAGAACACCGATAATACTAAAGAAGATCTCGCTTAAAATGATCAGCGGTTTACTGACGGAATTGAACTGCAGCACCAGGATGATCAGGATCAGTCCCAGTGAGATCAGCAGTGCTGAACCCAGGAAAGCAGCGGTTTCCATTTGCTCTTCCTGTTCGCCGGCCATGCGTATCTGTACACCTGCCGGTGCATTGAACTGGTCGATCTCGGCTGCAATGGAAGCTACAACCTCATTGGGATTGTAGGCCGACAAAACATTCGATGACAGGATAATAATACGCTTTTGCTGCTTTCGCTTAATACCACCATACGTGTTCACATAATCAATTTCGGCGAACGAAGACAATGGCACCTGGCGGATTATCCCGTTCATGGCCATGTCCCGGTATGTGACCTTCATATTCCGAAGGGCCTGCAGATCGTTCCGCTGCTCTTCAATAGCGCGAACGTTGATCTCGTAATCCTCATTAACGTCGCGGAATTTCGACACTTCTTTACCGTATAAAGCCGTGCGCAGCGCCATGCCGATCTGACCCGTTGAAATACCTTCCCGGTTTGCACGTTCACGATCGATGTCAAAAATAATTTCGGGCTTATTATTCTGAAAATCCGACTTGAGCTCTTCTACACCGGCGATTTTTTTCGCATCAAGATACTTTTTCAGCCTGTCGGCAGTAACTACAATTGAATCAAGATCATCGCCGGTGATTTCAATACTGATCGGTTTGGCAGTAGGCGGCCCCCCCTGCTCCTGCGCAACAGTGATCTCAGCCCCTGGTATACCGCTCACCGCCTTACGTATCTTGTCGAGATAAACTACCGTACTCTCTCCCGTCCGCTTCCCGTATTCCACAAAAGCAACGGTCACTTTTCCCCGGTTCGGATAGTTACCCTGATCCTCGTCCTGAGGATCTGTAACACCGACGGTTACATTAGAAATAATAGAGGAAACATCCGGATTATTTCTCCCTACGACCTGCGTCACTTTCTCCTCTACTTTTTGAACAACATCATTAGTATGGGCCTGGTCCGTTCCAACCGGTAATTCAATATACACATAAACAAAGTTAGGATCCGCCGTTGGGAAAAAGACCACTTTTGGAGGAACAACAGCAACAAGCAATATCGTAAGAAAGAATAAACCTACGGTACTCCAAAGCATTGTTCGTGGTCGCTTTAAGGCCCAGATAAGTACCGTCACATACCTCTCCTGAAAACGCGGCCACGTGATCGTCTGAAATCGTTTGATGGCGTTTGTTAAATAAAAATGGTTTAGCAGGTACAATAAAGCGAGAAGGATAATAAAATTGCCGATCCCGATATTCACCGGATAACCCAACAGCGCCAGACCTGCAAAAACGATCAGCGTGCGTTTGACCTTCCTGGTAAAAGATGGCCTGTCGCTTTCATGTTCCTGATGCGGTTTCATGAAATCCACTGCGAAAACCGGATTAATAATATAGGCCACAAGCAAGGATGCCAGCAGCGTTATAATGAGCGTAACCGGAAGGAAAAACATAAACTCTCCAATAATGCCAGGCCAGAAAAGGAGCGGAACAAACGGTGCCAATGTAGTTAACGTTCCGGACAGAACCGGCATGAAAACCTCGCCGGCAGCCATTTTCGCCGCCTTTACGATCGGCACTTTTCCGTTATTGAAGATCCTGTGGGTGTTCTCAATAACCACGATCGCGTCATCAACCACAATACCGAGTCCGAGCAGAAACGAGAATAACACGATCATATTCATCGTAAAACTGAAGCCAAATATGCCACCTAATGCGGGCATGGAAATAAATGCCACAAACATCGACAACGGAACAGACATGGCCACAAATAACGCGTTTGTAACACCCATGAAAAACATCAGGATCAGCGTTACGAGAATAAACCCGATGATGATCGTGTTTATAAGGTCGTGCAAGGTGATGCGCGTTTGGTCCGACTGATCGCCGGTGACCGAAATCTCAAGATTTTCAGGCAGCACATTCCCTTTCATTTCCGCGAGCAGTGCATTGATCTTATCCGATGCTTCGATCAGGTTTTCACCGCTGCGTTTTCTCACGTTCAGGGTAATTACATTTTTTCCATACAACCTTGCATAACTCTCCTGTTCCTTAAACGAATCCTTAACATTGGCAATATCTTTCAGGTAAATGGATGCTCCGGCAGGGGTCTTTACTATCAGGTTTCCGATCTCTTCGGCACTCTTAAACTCATTTTTCACATTGAGCGTCCGCCGCATTCCATCCATTTTTACCGTGCCCCCTGAGATCGTGAGATTCTCATAGCCAACCGCCATTTCAATATCGTTGAAGGAAAGCTGGGCAGCTTCCATTTTATTGAGGTCAACGTTGATCTGCACTTCAGGATCCAAAGCCCCCACAATGTCAACACCGGAAATCTCCTTGAGCGCTTCGATCTGATCCTGCATGTCATCGGCATAT
>DASWXL010000072.1:0-11023 GCA_036405495.1 Sphingobacteriaceae bacterium
ACAACGGAACGTTGGTGAATGGTCTTGTTTACCATTTTCAACAGCTCCCTCAGTTGCCGGGTAACGATGGCAGACCGGGCCTCGTCCACCGCATTGACAAGGATACCTCCGGTTTGCTGCTCATCAGTAAGAACGAGCGGTCAATGACCTATCTCGCCAAACAGTTTTTTGACCATTCAATTTCCAGAAGGTATATCGCCCTCGTCTGGGGTGATCTGGCCGCCGACGGAACGGTTACGGGATATATCGGACGCAGCATAAAAGACCGGAGGGTGATGTCCATTTATGATGATGAAACGAAAGGAAAATGGGCGGTCACGCATTATAAGGTGCTCAGGCGGTTCGGGTATGTTACGTTGATCGAATGCAGGTTAGAAACAGGCCGGACGCACCAGATCCGGGCGCACATGAAACATCTCGGGCACCCGCTGTTTAACGACAGTACTTACGGCGGTGATAAGATCGTCAAAGGTACGGTCTTCAGCAAGTATCGCCAGTTCATAGATAACTGCTTCGACATCATTCCACGGCAGGCGCTGCATGCCCGGTCACTCGGTTTTATCCATCCCTCGGCAAAGAAATATGTCCACTTTGAATCGGAGCTTCCGGAAGATTTTCAACAGGTAATTGAAAAGTGGGAAAAATATATTTCAACTAATCCGGTTTAATCAGAAATGGAGTTCATCAATTTCAACGGAAATATCGTTGACGCCGGTCAGCCTGTTCTGACGGCGGCAAGCCGCGGCTTCCGGTATGGCGACGGTGTGTTTGAAACCATGCGTTACATGGATGGTAAGCTGAAGTTTCCGGAATTGCACCTGGACAGGCTGCGGAAAGGCATGCGTGCATTGAAATTGGAAGGATATTCACAACTGGATAAGTATTTTCTGAAAGAAAAGGTCGATGAGCTGATCAAACGCAATAAAATCGGTTTACAAGCAAAGGTACGCCTCATTGTTTTCAGGGAAGGCGATGGCTTGTATGCCCCCCTTAGTAATAAGATGGGTTATGTTTTACAGGTCAGTAAACTTTCTGAAGGAATATATTCCGGTAATAGCCGGGGACTGATCATCGATGTGTTTGATGAAGTAACCAAGCCGGTCACGAATCTTTCCAACCTGAAAACATGCAATGCATTGCCTTTCGTTCTGGCGGGTATTTTTAAAAATCAGCATAAGCTGGATGATGTTCTGCTACTAAACCAGCATGGTTTTTTATGTGAAGCCATGGCCAGCAACGTATTTGTAGTATATCAGAAGCAACTATATACGCCGGCGCTGAGCGAGGGTTGCGTGGCCGGCGTGATGCGTCATGCGGTGATGCAGCTTGCAAGAAAAAGCGATCTTCCATTGATCGAGGCACAGATCAATCCACAGATCCTGAACGAAGCTGAGGAGGTTTTCCTCACGAATGCCACGATGGGGATCCAGTGGGTAATGGGATATAACCGGAAACGGTATTTTAATGAGGTTTCCCGTTTCCTGCTCGATGCCCTAAATAAACCGTAAGGCCACCTGTTTGGTAAAAGGCACCTAAACCGGCTTTTTCTGCACGGTTTCTCGCCTTACGAAAAAGGCGTACTACAACCGAACTCCCCGTAAAAATTCGTCAACATTCATGCGCCTCTTGCCCTCCATCTGCACATCCTTTACAGAAATAAAGCCGTTCTGACAGGCAATCTTCAGGTAGGTCTTATGATCGGTAAGAAAGCTTCCGGGCTGTATATCAGTTTCCCTTTCCTCCATTTCGGCCCTGAAAATCTTTAGGGTTTTATCCTGCAGCTTCGTAAAAGCTGTTGGATACGGACTGAGTCCGCGAATATGATTATAAACCTTCTGCGTATCCTGCCGGAAATCGATCTCACAGTCCTCCTTGAAAATTTTGGGCGCATGCTTGAGTTTCTGATCTTCAATTACATCATCCTGCGGCGTTTCCTGGTAATTACCTTCTTCAATTGCCTTTACAGTCTTGACCAGCAAAGAAGCGCCGGCCTTCATCAACCCGTCGTGCAGATCTCCAGCCGTATCGGTATTACCGATCGCCACTTTATGGGTGAATAATATGTCGCCCGTATCGATCTCATGCTTCAGGAAGAATGTTGTGACGCCACTTTCAGTTTCGCCGTTTATGATCGCCCAGTTGATAGGTGCTGCCCCCCGGTATTGGGGCAGGAGGGAAGCGTGAAGATTGATTGTTCCCTTGGGCAGCATGTTCCATACAACTTCGGGTAGCATCCGGAAAGCAACCACCACCTGGAGGTCCGCCTTCAGTGCTTCTAAGGCTTCCAGAAATTTGGGATCCTTAAGTTTTACAGGCTGAAGCAGCGGTAAGTTCTTTTCCACTGCATACTTTTTCACAGCCGATTCGCTAAGCTTCTGGCCCCGGCCAGCCGGTTTATCGGCGGCGGTGACCACTCCAGCAATTTTACATCCCGCTTTCACCAGTGCATCAAGCGATGCAACTGCAAAATCAGGAGTTCCCATAAAAACAATACGCATTTATCTAAGTCAAAAGTCAAAAGTCAAAATTTCAAAGGTCAAGTCTCTCAGTCAAAAGTTAACACAGCTCCGAATGGGAGAATAGTTGATTTATCTGGTTAAAAGCCAAAACCGACAGGAGAAAATTTAAGAAATCCAAAAAGCAAACTCTTTCTACAACACCAGAATTCTGAAGCGTATTCCTGATCGGGAAGCAACCAGGAGCCAGACAGCTTTGCCGGACCGCCTGGGCTCCGTAAAACCAGAGCCCGATCGGCTCCGATTACGGATATAGCAGATACTTTTTCCTCATCAGCTTATACTGGCTCAATCCCGGCTCCCAGCTTTGTCTGATCTCTTCCTCAGATTTTCCTGCGATAATTTGCTGGCGGAGCGAAGTGGTGCCGGCAAGTTTATCGAAGTTTCCGATCTGATTGCTCTGCTTGTGATCAAAGAATTTTTCTTTGTACGGGTATGCGTTGTAGAGCTCAAGTAACCAGCTTAGGTTCAGCTGGCCGGTTTTGCGGAACTTATCGGTATTGTATTTACGGAGATCAAATCCGTAGCACACCTTATTCTGGTGAAGCGGCGTTTCTGCCATGCCCTTTATGCTTACGGGAGTAAATGAGAACTTATATTTTCCTTTAAGATCCGGATTGCCGAGAACGGTGAACGGAAACATAGTACCACGGCCCTGGCTGATTATCGTTCCTTCGAACAGGCACAGGGTTGGATACAGTAAGATCGATTGTTGTGTATTAAGGTTCGGTGATGGCTTAACAGGAAGCTCATATTCCATAGCGTGATCATAATTTGCCACTTTGATAATATTGATCTTGCATGTCATCTTGTTTTTCAGCCAGCCCTCGCCGTTTAACATTTTCGCATATTCACCAACCGTTAATCCGTGCAGAATGGGAATAGGGTTGATGCCAATGCCGGATTTCAGAGACGGCTCAAGAATTGGCCCGTCAACATAGAAGCCGTTCGGATTCGGGCGGTCAAGGATGATCAGCTCAACGTTATTTTCTGCACACGCTTCCATAACGTGCTGCAGGGTGTTGATATAGGTATAAAAGCGTACGCCGACGTCCTGAATATCGAAGATCATGATGTCAATGCCCTCCATGTCCTCTTTTGTTGGCGTGCTGTGCTTTCCATACAGTGAAATGACCGGTATTCCGGTTTTTGCATCGACGCTGTTGTCGACTTTCACACCGGCACTTGCCTGTCCTCGGAAACCATGTTCCGGACCGAATATCTTCACGATGTTCACGCCCCTTGATCGCAGGCTGTCAACACTTAATATGTTCCCGATAATAGAAGTGGGATTAAGCACCATCCCTACCTTTTTGCCTTCGAGTAAGGGAATGTATCTTTCTGTCTGATCTGCACCAGTGATCAGTTTTCCTTTCGATCTGTTCAATGCTTCAATATCTACTTTGTATGGATTTGGCACACCGGAGTTGCCGGGCCGTACCTGAGCGCACGCCGTGATGCCAGATGACAGCAGAACAGCCGAAGCGAATGAAATAATAATTCTTTTCATGTGAGATAAAACGGAATAGGTTATGTAATGTTACTAAATGCAATTTTTACAGAAGATCGCGTTTCTGAAAAAATTGCATCTTTGCGAAAGTACAAAAAAGGTTTGGGTTGAATTTACCTCTTTTCATCGCTAAGCGAATAACGTTTGCCTCCAGCCGGACCTTTTCCCGACTGATCGTCCGTATAGCCATTCTGGGCATTATGCTCGGCCTTGCGGTGATGATATTGAGCCTGGCCGTTGTCAAAGGTTTCAAGGCTGAGATCCGCGAGAAGGTGAGGGGTTTTTCGGGAGATATTCAGGTGCTGAAGTTCGATCTGAATACGTCATTTGAAAATTCGCCCTATATCATTAACCCGGCAACGCTGGAATTGCTGCGCAATAATGAGCAGATCACCCACATTCAGCCATTTGCTACCAAACCCGGCATCATCAATGCCAATAATGAAGTGGAAGGAGTGGTGCTGAAAGGGGTTGACAAACACTATAACTGGGACTATTTCAAAAACATACTTGTTGCCGGCAGTGTGATCAGCTTCACCGACAGCGCTGAAGCTAGTAAACAAATTCTGATCTCCAGGTATACCGCTGATCGTCTGAAACTCAAGGTAGGCGACGATTTTCTCATGTACTTTGTGCAGGAGCCGCTACGCAAGCGGAAATTTGAGATCGTTGGAATATACGATCTGGGAGTTGAGGAAGTGGATAAAACATATGTACTGGGCGATATTTCGCTTATCCGCCGGTTAAACGACTGGGATTCGAAACAGGTAGGCGGATATGAGCTCCGGGTTAAGGACTTCAGCAAACTCGACCGCGTTGCTGCACAGGTTTATGATGATCTCGAACTTAACCTGAAGTCATATTCGGTTAAGGAGATCTATCCTACTATTTTTGAGTGGTTATCCCTTCTGGACGTCAATACACAGGTAATACTGGTGCTGATGCTTGCCGTCGCTATCATTAATATGATCTCTGCTCTGATGATCATGATACTCGAGCGCACGAGGATGATCGGCATTCTGAAAGCGCTGGGCAGTTCCAACTGGAATATTCGCAAGGTGTTTCTCTACAATGCGTCTTATCTGATCGGTTACGGACTGCTGCTTGGTAATGTTCTCGGTGTCGGTTTGGCGATATTTCAGCAGCAAACCCGGTTCTTTAAGCTTGATCAGGCATCTTACTATATCAAGTTTGTTCCTGTTGAGCTCGATGTAACGGAGATCGTTCTGCTCAATGCCGGCACCTTACTTATCTGCGTGCTGGTTCTGATCCTTCCTTCGATGCTGGTGACGAGGATAGCTCCGGTCCGCGCCATTTCATTTAAATAGCTGGACACTCATGGAAATTTAAACAGCCGGTACTGCCGGCAGACTTTATTTATTTAGCATGTTTCATCAGGATCTTTAAGTTAACTCCTGCAGCGCCAAAAACGATGTTTTGCGAACCCAGGCCGCCCAGTGGATATTTCACAAACGGTTCTACCGTAAGATTTTGTTTTTTACCGAGATCGTAAGTCATTCCTACAGATAAATTCAGCGTTCTGGCAAAGTCGAATTCCGCCAGGCTCATACTCACCTTTTCATCCTGTGACACTCCGAATGCATTGGATGCCAGGTTGAAATTGTTATAGCTGTAGGTGTAAGTTTCAGAAATATAGGATGAAGAAGTAAGTCCGCCGGCAATGAACAGTTTTCGGGTGTTCGGGTTAAAGTCGTACCGGATGATCACAGGGATATCCAGGTTCAGCAGCTCCGCATTCATGCTGGAAACCGCAGGGATCATAGCAAACGACCCTGTCGCCGGATCGGCCTGTTTGTTATTCCTGAAAGTCGAAAATGACGTCACCGGTAGTTTATCATCAAACACGAGCGTGTTTTTCGCAATGGCCAGTCCGGTAGAAAGCGTTAGCGATTTGCTCAGCGCTATTCCGGTAGAAACTCCCGCCCCCACATTGATCGTATTGTCGCTCCCTTCCGCGTAATTCATAAAAGTTCCGGCATAAAATGTTAAAGCCAGCTTTTTTTCTGGTGCCTGCCCTTTATGGTCAGACCGCTGATTCATCACATGAGCCGTTTTCGCTGTTAATTGATTTTCTGCAGGATAAGAAGCTATAAAACCCGCCTTCGCTATTTGCGGGACGATCCTAATATCTGATCTGAGATCGTGATCCGGCTGAATGGCCGCTGAGATCACAGATTCCAGTACCTGAGGCAGGTGAATTGAATCATTTGGCGCCCTCATCAGGGATATTACGGAAGAATTCTCGAGTTTTGGCGGATAGCCGTCGGAACTGACGATAGCTTTCTGAATTTCCGGCTTTTTTTGGCTATTACTTTTTGTTAATGAAGCTTCCGGCGTTATTGAGTTTTGGGCCTTCCGCTCAGGTCGTTCAATAATGTTAAAGTCGCTTTTTGATGATGCGATCTGTCCGGTTTTTTCAACCGCCTCGCTGTCGGCTTTCTGTCTGAGAGAGAAAAGATATCCCGTACCACAAATCAACAGGATTGCAGCAGCCGAACTCCAAAGGAGAGTCCTTTGTTTTTGCCTTGCCGGATATCTTTTTCGAAGCTCCTGCCAGCCAAGGTCGGCAGAGTTATCTTCGTAACTATCGAAGACCTCCGATATCCGCTTTTTTAGGTTATGTTCAACCGATTCTTTCATAGCTGTCTTCCTGTTGCGTATTCCAGGTTTTTTTTAATTTCTCCTTTGCCCGGCTTAAATACGTTCTTGAGGAGCTTGACGGAATGCTAAGCATCTTTGCGATCTCTTCGTGCGTATAACCGTCAATCTCATACAGGTTAAAAATGACACGCTGCATGGCGGGCAAATGGTCAAGTAATTTTAATATGTCACGGGCAGTGAGGGTCTCAATGATATATGCCGGCCTTTGCAACTGCCCGGCGTTGTCAAGGTCAATATTGTTTAAATGCTTAAGGTCCTTCCTCCGTCGGTCGATCGCCGTGTTCACTACGATCCTTCTGAGCCATGGCTTGAATGCATTGTGGTCATTGAATGATTTAATGCCATTGAACAGCTTAATGAAGCTGTCATTAACCACTTCCATAGCATCATCCCGGTTTGACAGATACCTCATTCCAATACCCATAGCGTAGCCATAGAAATGCTTATAAAGCTTTTCCTGGTATTTGAGATCGCCTTCTTTACATTTCTGAATGAGCTCTGTTTCAGAAATGCCTGAACTTATGGGCATGTAGTTGTTTTATCAATCCATGTAAAAAGGTTTCAATGAGTATTACACAAGATGCCCGCTTCCCGGATTACCTACTGGTTTCTTTTTAAGCGGTATTCGTACACTTTCAGGTCATCCCTGTATTTCGCCAGGAACATGCTGTCGCCCCTTACCTCATATGCATAAGTCCCATCCAGAATAAGGCCCCAGTCAAAATCAGCCGTCCACATGTTCTGGTCCTCGAATTTAACCTGTTGATCATTAATAACGGTAACAGTTCCGGCTCCCCCTGCCGGGATCCTGTCTGGGTTGGCTGAACAATGGAAATTCGATCCGTTGAAGGTAATGGTGACATCACCGCGCTGCGGGGTTGCGGAACTCTCTGGGAACGAGTAGATGAAAGTTCCGGTGTACGTGCCTTTTAAACTTGTCAGATCTTCTTTTTCGCAGCTTCCGCTCATTAGTGAAAAGCTTAATAGCGATAAAAATAGTAGTTTCCTGGTCATAGTCTGTTAGTTAATTGCCTGTACGCATTCTCCTGAGAAAACGCTACAGGACATCCCAGACTATTTCAATTTTTTGGCTTCATTCCAAAAGACATCCATTTCAGCAAGGGTCATGTCCTTTAAACTCCTGCCCGTTTCACCGGCTTTGTTCTCCAGATATTGAAAACGTTTAATAAACTTTTTGTTGGTTTTTTCCAATGCATCTTCCGGATTGATGTCGACGAAGCGGGCGTAATTGATCAAAGAAAACAACAGGTCGCCAAATTCGTGCTCAGCTCTTTCTTTATCCACTTCGCCGTTTGCAACGTTAAACTCATCCCTGAACTCGCGCATCTCTTCTTCCACCTTTTCCCAGACCTGACTTTTTTCTTCCCAGTCAAAGCCTACGCCTCTGGCTTTTTCCTGTATACGCGATGCTTTTACGAGGGCGGGTAAAGACGCCGGAACGCCGGCCAGTACGGAACGGTTGCCTTCTTTTAATTTGATCTGTTCCCAGTTACGCTTCACTTCCTGTTCATCTGCAACGTTGATGTCGCCGTAAATATGCGGATGTCGGTTAATGAGTTTATCACAGATGCCATTCAATACGTCGGTAATGGTAAATGCATGCTGTTCGGAAGCGATCCGCGCATAAAAGACCAGGTGAAGCATGATGTCGCCGATCTCCTTTTTGATCTCATCCATGTCGCCTTCAAGGATGGAGTCGGAAAGTTCGTATGTTTCCTCAATGGTTAAGTGGCGCAACGTTTCCATAGTCTGTTTTTTATCCCATGGACACTGTTCACGGAGGGTGTTCATAATTGTCAACAGTCTTTCGAAAGATGTGGCAGGCGTTTGGGCGGCAGGAGGGGCGATGTTCTGAGGCATATTCAAAATTTTGCGATAAAATTAACAAAGCTTAAGGGCATTCCAATAGATGACAGGAATGGAAAGATTTTTGTTCGCAAATACTTTTTTGGCAATTCAATGAAAAAATATCCTGTCGAATCGTCAGTCATGACATCTGCGGGTTACGACGCAGAAACACGTATCCTGGAAGTGCAATTCAAGAATGGAGGAGCCGTTCGTCAGTACTATGACGTTTCTCAGGCGCTGTTTGATGATTTTATGGCGGCTGAATCGGCTGGTGATTTTTTCAATTTACACATCAATGGCAAGTATCCAGAAAAAAGAGTGGATAGATAGAGAGGTTATGAAACGTGCTAGTGTGAGTTCTTCGGTGTTCGAAAGTATCGGATATGATCTCAGCAGACAGATCCTGGAAGTGCAGTTTAAAGAGAACGGAAAACCGGTATGCCAATATACCAATATACCGATGCGGGTGTTCCGGGCATTAATGTTCACCGCTTCAAAAGGAAGTTATTTTCTGCAGAAAATAAAAGGCAGATATCCGGAGATACAAGTATCGAAATGATCAGGAAACCTCTGATCTCATGATGTAATCGGTTTGAGGATCATCCCCAAACTGAAAGGGGTGTTCTCCGATCTTTTGAAATCCATTGCGTTCATAGAAGCGGATCGCTTTTGGGTTGCTTTCCCATACGCCAAGCCAAATGTACTGCAAAGCTCGTTCAAGTGCTGTCTTCCGGGCTATTCTGAGCATCTTTTCTCCTATTCTTAAATTCTGGAATTCCGGCTTTACGTAGATGCGCTGAATTTCAAGGGAGTGAGGGTCATGGATATCCGTTTGAGCTTCGTGGAAGTTTAATTTGATGTAACCGGCAACTTCATCGTTCACCAACGCGAAGTAAAATAAGCTGTGTTCATTCGTCAGTTCGGTTGTTAGCTGGCCGATGTCAAATGCCTTATCCATATATGCCTTCATGTTTTCAGGCTTATTTAAATGCGCGAAGGCCTTGTCAAAAGTTTCGGTCGCAAGTCTCCGGAGTACTCCGGCTTCATTGATTCCGATCCTTCTGAAAGTAATTTGTTTCATTGACAAATATTCTTTTGTTTAAGGAAAACAACGGGATAATTCGGTTGTAAATTTAGATAAAACTATAATTGTAAACCCTAAAAGATGAAACAATGAAAACTAAAAACTCTGTTTTAAGAAAGGCCATTCTGGTGGTTTTAGTGATGGGGATGAGTGTTGGTCCGTTGCTGGCTGCCGGCCCCGGTGAGAAAGCTGCAGAATGGAAGCGTGCAAAGGAGTACACCAAAGAGTATCTCGATGCCATGCCCGAATCGGGGATTAACTATAAGCCTACACCGGAAGTACGTTCTTTTGCGGAGCAGATGCTTCACATAGCCAATGCCAACTACCTGTTTGCCGCAACAGCGTCCGGAAAAACTAATCCTAACCAGGGAAAAGACCTTGAAAAAATGGATGATCTTAAAAGCAGGGAAGCGCTTACCAAGGCTGTCATGGATAGCTATGATTTTGTGATCAACTCTCTGCAGGACGTTGAGGAAGGGAAAATGAAGGAGAAGGTCAGCATTTTCAAAATGGAGATGGACAGAGGTACGGCTTACGAAAAAGCTTTTGAACACCAAACGCATCATCGCGGCCAGACCACGGTTTATCTGCGACTTAAAGGTGTTAAACCGCCACAGGAAAAGTTGTTTTAAAAAATAAACATAATTGAAAAACCTGCTCATACAGCAGGTTTTTTTATTGAACGGCCTGCATTTTTTTCTCCAATTGCGTCTTTAACTTTTCCAGCCCGGTTTTCAGATCCCCACCTAACATTTCCTCCATATCCATAAATAATAGCATCAGATTCATTGGGTAATCCATTTTTCCGCTAAATCCCCATTTTACTTGCGTTTGATTTTCTGAAATACTGTCGGTAGTCATGTAAGCATCGTCGGTTGCCTGAAACGGCTCAATGAAGCGAAGCTCATAATCAATTCGCTCTCCTTCGGTAATTTTTTTGATCTCCTGTTCGCCCTTGCCCACTTCATCGTTTCCTTCCCAGGCAGAGATAAAGCCAACGGTTCCGTCAGTTCCTCTGTATTCTTTTTTCATGTTCGGGTCGCGGGTGGCCCACACGCTAAAATGATCCTGGTTCCTGAGCTGTTTGATGTAGGTAAAGACTTCCGCTTCAGGTCGGTTGATAACGATGTCGCGCTCTACTGCATATTCCTTTTTAATAAAAAGGGCGGCAATTAATGCCACTGCCACGATGCCAACGATGACAATCAGTATGCTTTTGATAATTTTCATGTTTCTTGAAATTTGATATTGTTGACTAAGATAAAAAATCTGGCAGGTAATTTTTCGTGTCGGGGGCAGCCTCTATGAACCATAATTTTAGTTGTAATAAAGAAGTTTAAACGATAGAATGCCCGAGTTTGT
>DASWXL010000073.1:0-7441 GCA_036405495.1 Sphingobacteriaceae bacterium
CATCCGTAATGCTCTTCCGAAACGCCGAAGATCTCGATATAGACCAGCGGTGATCCTGAGATATAGGCATAAAGGCCTGCCGAGGCAATGGCGCCTGTGAATGTGTACGTGTAGAATTGTGGTTCCTTCAGTATATGGATGAAGTTGGTGATAATAGGTTTCGGCCGCAAAGAAAAACCAGGGTCAGGTTTCCGGCTTTCCGGTAGTCCGAAATGAACGCCCGCCAGTATGGCCGCCGCCATCAGCGCTAACGTGATGAAAATGTACTGCCATCCTGGTCCGCTGGTGATGTAGCCACCCAGGGTGGGAGCAATGAGCGGTGAAACACCGATAACAAGCATCAAAAGAGAGAATACCTTAGCGCTTTGTTCAACCGGAAAAAGGTCGCGCACCATAGCCCGCGATGCGACCATTCCGGCACATCCCCCTATGGCCTGCAGAAAGCGCAGGATGATCAGGCTTTCGACAGATGTTACAAAAGCACAGGCAAGGGATGTGATCAGATAAACCGACAGCCCAAAGTACAATGGCCTCTTTCTTCCAAAGCGATCCAGCAGTGGCCCATACAGCATTTGCCCGACGCAAATGCCAACGAAAAAGCTCGACAAGGAAAGGGCAACATGCGGAACATCGGTATTCAGGTCGTCTGCTATAGCCGGAAAGCCGGCCAGGTACATGTCGATAGAGAATGGACCTATAGCTGATAGCGTTCCCAGTATAAAGATCAGAAAGGATTGTCGTTTTGCTGTCATGACGTGTTAAAAACGGTGGCAAAGCTAACTTTTTAAGAAAATCAATTTCATTTTGTTTCCCAACAATGGCATTTCTCTGATACTTTCAACTTTACTTAGCTACCCCATCAACTTTTTATATCTTTGCCCATGCAGGAAAAAATCATCATTCTTGACTTCGGTTCACAATACACCCAGTTAATTGCCAGACGCGTTCGCGAGCTTAACGTTTACTGCGAGATCCATCCGTTCAGCCATCTTCCCGAGTTTGACAGCACCGTAAAAGGAGTGATCCTTTCCGGAAGCCCGTATTCTGTGCGTCAGGCTGATGCACCTCAGGTGGATTTTGGATCGCTGGCGGAAAAATTCCCCGTTTTGGGTGTTTGCTATGGAGCCCAGTACATTGCACAGCATTCAGGGGGAGAAGTTTTGCCGTCTTCAACGCGCGAATACGGAAGGGCCAACCTTCAGTTTGTCAATGAAAGTAATCCGCTGCTGAAAAATGTTCCGGTTGGTTCACAGGTCTGGATGTCGCATGGCGATACTATTGCCAATATTCCGCATAACTTTGAAATTATTGCCAGTACCGACAGCGTAAAGGTGGCGGCTTATCATATTAAGAACTCAAACACATACTGCATTCAGTTCCACCCGGAAGTAACACATAGCATCGACGGCAAGCAGCTGCTCGAAAACTTTCTGGTAGATATCTGTGGATGCAAGCGGGACTGGACGCCGGATTCGTTCATTGAAACAACTATCGCATCGTTAAAAGAAAAGATAGGCAGTGATAAAGTGGTTCTCGGCTTATCCGGCGGTGTCGATTCATCCGTTGCCGCGGTTTTGTTACATCAGGCCATTGGCAAGAACCTGCACTGCATCTTTGTTGATAACGGATTGCTGCGTAAGGACGAGTATCAGTCGGTCCTGGATTCGTATCAGCATATGGGGCTGAACGTTCGGGGGATCGACGCCAAAGACCGTTTTTTAAGTCAGCTTGCGGGTATTAAGGACCCGGAGCAGAAGCGGAAAACGATCGGTCGCGTATTCATTGAAGTATTTGATGATGCGGCTCACGAGGTGCAGGATGTAAAATGGCTAGGTCAGGGGACGATTTATCCCGATGTGATCGAATCAGTATCGGTAAAGGGGCCATCGGCAACTATTAAGTCGCACCACAATGTGGGCGGATTGCCCGACTTTATGAAACTTAAAGTCGTGGAGCCGCTTAACACATTATTTAAGGACGAGGTGCGTCGGGTGGGTAAGGCGTTAGGCATTGACGACGCTATCCTGCAGCGCCATCCTTTCCCTGGTCCGGGATTGGCGATCCGCATTCTGGATGAGATCACACCGGAAAAAGTGGCTATCCTTCAGGAGGCCGATGCGATCTACATCAATAACCTGAAAGAATCAGGCTGGTATGATAAAGTGTGGCAGGCCGGGGCGATCTTTTTACCCGTTCAGAGCGTAGGGGTGATGGGTGACGAGAGAACTTATGAAAATGTGATTTGTTTACGTGCTGTAGGGTCTGTGGATGGAATGACTGCAGATTGGAGTCATCTACCATATGAATTGCTCGCCAGGATCTCGAACGAGATCATAAATAATGTAAAAGGAATAAACCGGGTTGTGTATGATATCAGTTCGAAGCCACCGGCAACTATTGAGTGGGAATAAGCTATTATTGATTTTGCTGATCGCTTTTCTTGCAGCGTGCTCAAAGAAGATCACGCCCCCGGTAAAGCGACCCGACACGCCGGGCGAACTGCCACGAAAAGAGCAGCAGGAAAAGGTGGAGCTAAAGCCGCGGATAAGCAGCATCGGCCTTATTTTGCCTTTTTATACCAATGAGGTAAACCCGAGGGCCGTCACATCCCGCAATGTGGCCAATGCCGAGATCGCGCTCGAGTTTTATCAGGGCTTTAAACTGGCGTTGGACTCGCTGACGCAGGAGGCTGATGTGCAGTTTCGCCTTGAACTTTTTGATGCATGGGATGATGAGACGCGCACTGCGAACCTCGCACGCGCAGAGACGGTTTTAAATAATGATGTGCTTATCGGGCCTATTTACCCGGATGGTATCAAAGTATTCTCTGAACTCGCTGCGCTGGAAGGTAAGGTCATGGTATCACCGCTGGCAGCGTCGGCCCCTTCACAGTTCAATAATCCGTCACTGGTGAGCCTGACCAACAGTATCGACCAGCATGGCAACAGGATCGCCGAATACATAGACAAGCGGTATCAGCCGGCAAAAGTGAATATTGTGCTGGTGAATACGCGGTCGTCTGACGACCTGAAATTCGTCACTCCCCTTAAAAAGCAACTGGGTATATTGTCTTCAAACAAGTTGGTGATCAATGAAGTGACCAATACACAGGGTATTGAAAAGTTGCTCACGAAGGATAAAAGCAATATTGTGATCGTCGCTCCGGCAGAACAGGACTTTGTAATGCCAACCATTAACCGGTTGTATAAATTAAAGGCGGAAGGCGGTTATGCTATCGATGTCTTTGGTCATCCTAACTGGGATCGCCTCAAGATCGACATTAATCAGCTACAGGCATTGAATACCCGTATTACGTCGTCTTTCTATGTTGATCGCAGCTCCAGAAGGGTAAAGGACTTCGTTGCCCGGTACCGCAGTCTGTATTGGGCCGATCCGTCGGAGTATGCTTTTAAAGGATTTGATACGGGCTATTATTTCGGCAGCCTGCTGGCGGTGTATGGCGAGCAGTATGTTCAGCATATCGGAAGTACCCGTTACAACGGTTTGGCTAATGACTTTCAGTTCATATACAGCGGTCAGGCCGGATTTCGTAATAGTCACCTCCTGCTCCTTCAATACAAGGGTTACGAACTGAAGCCGGTGCAATGAGAGCTGAGCACCAACTGAAAACTTTTTTGCGGTTGCTTAAAGAGTATCCGCAGGATACGCCACTCACCCGGTTCCTTCCGGGGTTCTTCAAGCAGAATAAGCAAATGGGCTCCACCGACCGCCGCGTAGCCAGCCGTCTGATCTATAACTATTTCAGATTGGGAAAAGCCTGCACGCATCTGCCTGCCGATCAGCGGTTATTCGTCGCCGAATATCTTTGCTATAGTGGCGCTAATCCCTTTCTGCAGCATTTCCGGCCGGACCTGTATGACACGGGTGATCTTTCCCTTACGGAAAAGATAGGGATGTTAACGGAGGAGGGCTTTGCGTTAGACGAGGTCTTCCCGTTCACGGCGCATTTATCAGAGGAGATCGACAAAGGAGCTTTTTTGTCGTCCTTCTTTATTCAGCCAGACCTGTTCATCCGTATGCACCCCGGAAAAGATAACGTCGTGCAATCGAAGCTCGCGGATACAGCGATCGCTTACAGGAAGATAGACCATGACACGTTGTCATTACCTAACGGTACAAGGTTACACGAGATCCTGCCTGAGGCATCGTATCAGGTTCAGGACCTGTCGTCGCAGCGTACCATTAGCTACTTTAGGCCTCAGCCGGGCGATTACTGGTGGGATGCCTGTGCGGCGTCGGGGGGAAAGTCGCTATTGCTTTTTCATCAGCAACCCGATATCAAACTTTTGGTTTCAGATGTGAGGGAAAGTATCCTAAACAACCTGGATACCCGCTTCCATCAGGCCGGTCTGCATCGCTTTCAGAAAAAAGTACTTGACCTGACGAAAAATACCGATCCCGATCTCCATCACTACGAATTTGATGGCATTATACTCGATGCCCCCTGCAGCGGTTCCGGCACCTGGGGCCGGACTCCCGAGATGATCAGCCAGTTTCAGGAACGGAAGATCCCTCAGTTTCAGTATTTGCAAAGAACCATAGCTTCCAACGTAGTCAAATATCTCAAGCCCGGAAAGCCTTTGATCTATATAACCTGTTCAGTATTCAAAGAAGAAAATGAGGACGTGGTGCGCTACCTGGTTTCCGAACTCGGATTAAACCTTGAGGAGCAAAAAATATTGAGCGGTTATACCGAAAAAGCAGATACCATGTTTATCGCCCGGTTAACCCGCTGACCTTCTGCCGGCTATAGCCCGGTGTTATTCCTGAATAATTTGATCGCAATAGCCAGCAAGATTATGCCGAAAGCCTTTCGCAGTACATTCAGTCCGGATTTGCCGAAGAGACGCTCCATACGCAGCGTGTTTTTGAGTACGATGTAGACAAAAAGCATATTGAGGATGATGCCAACAATGATGTTCTGCGTGGCGTATTCTGATTTCAGTGACAGGAGTGTCGTCATCGTTCCGGCGCCTGCAATGAGCGGAAATGCCAATGGAACGATCGATACGGTTTGGGGCACGTCATCTTCTTTGAAGAAGTTGATCCCCAGGATCATTTCCATAGCAAGGAAAAAGATCACAAACGAACCGGCAATTGCAAACGACGAGATATCCAGACCGATGATGTTAAGCAGCTCTTCGCCTAAAAACAAGAAAACGATCATTAGAACCAGTGCTACTACAGACGCCTTTTCCGATTCTATGTGGCCGGCTTTCTGACGTAGCTGAATGATAATGGGAATTGATCCAAGTACGTCGATAATTGCGAAAAGGATCATGGTCACCGAAAGGATCTCGTTACCGTTGAATTGAAAATACTTGCCCATAGTATTATTGCGGGTTGGTTATTTGTTACTGCGAGTTCTTTATTACTTATGCCTCGTACCTCTGCGAAGGTAAACGTTTCTAAAAAACTTATTGTTAAAATTAATTCCACAGCGTGTTAACACGAAACAATAAACAGGCTTAAAAAACAAAAGGTTCCGTTGCCGGAACCTTTCTGTTATGTTTAGATATGTCGTTTTACCTGACAATTTTTTCGTTCGCGATCTCATGCACTTTGCTGTGCTTACGGCCGTAAGCGAAGTAGATCACTACGCCAAGAGCCATCCAAATAAAGAGACGTATCCAGCTTTCAGCAGGCAACGAGTACATCAGGTACACGCAAACCAGAATGCCCATGATAGGAACAAAAGGAACCAGCGGAGTCCTGAACGGACGTACGGCGTGTGGCAGCGATTTACGCATCACCATTATCCCGATGCATACCAGAACAAAGGCAAATAGTGTACCGATAGACACCATATGTCCAAGGTCTGATACCGGAACAAAACCGGCAAACAAACTGACGAAGACGAGGAAGAACAGGTTTGTTTTCCATGGCGTAGAGTATTTAGGGTGAATGGTACCAAAGAACTTCGGTAACAGGCCATCTTTTGCCATGGTATAGAATACACGCGACTGACCCATTAGCATCACCAGGATAACGGAGGTATAACCGCACAGGATCGCAAGAATGAGGGCATCCTGTAAGAAGCTGTATCCGGTTACCGCGAAGGCTGTTGCGGCGGGTTTAGCATCGCCGGCGAATTCCTTATAATTCACGAGGCCGGTCATCACATGCGCAAACAATACATAAAGGATAGTACATACTACCAATGAACCAAGGATGCCGATAGGCATACCTTTTTGCGGGTTCTTTGCTTCCTGTGCAGCAGTAGAAACAGCATCGAAACCGATAAAGGCAAAGAACACTACTGCCGCACCTGTAGAAATACCGGTCCAGCCAAAGTGCTCGAACTGACCCGTGTTTTCAGGAATGTACGGATCATAGTTAGCCGGATTGATATGGCTCCAGCCTAAGGCGATAAAGATCAATACTACGGCAACCTTCAACACGACCAGGATGTTATTCATAGTGGCCGATTCCTTTGTCCCGCGGATCAGTACAAGGGAAAGAAGGCAAACGATAATAATCGCCGGAAGGTTAATTAACCCGCCTTCAATAACGGTTCCATCACCAAGTTTAACAGTTTCCCATGGAGATGATACCAGATGCGGCGGCAGTTCCATATCATATTTGTGAAGAAACTCGAGGAGATATCTCGACCAGCTGACGGCAACCGTGGCTGCGCCAAGGGCATACTCGAGTACCAGGTCCCAACCAATGATCCAGGCCATAAACTCACCCATGGTAGCATAAGAATAGGTATAAGCACTTCCGGCTACAGGGATCATCGAGGCGAATTCTGCGTAGCATAATCCCGCAAATGCACAGGCAACGGCGGCTAGAACAAAAGAGATGGTAACTGCGGGTCCCGCATTTTCGGCAGCCGCAATACCGGTCAGTGAGAAGAGACCGGCACCAATGATGGCTCCGATACCCAGGGCAACTAAGTTAAAGCTTGATAATGAACGTTGCAAATGGCCTTCGCCGCTTGCGCCGGCTTCCAGCAACAACTGTTCAATCGATTTACGTTGGAACATAAGGTTTGGTTAATGTGTTTCTATATGAAAATTGTGATTAAGAGTATCTGCCAAACGTAATTATTTTATTTTAAAAATGAAAAAGGGATTTCTGCAGGAGAAATCCCTTTTGGAAACTTAAAACGAAGATAATTTTCGTGTTATTCTTTTGTACTTCGTGCTTCTCTATCCGCGATTTTGCGGTCCTCTTCCAAAGCCATTTGCAGCTCAGCGCCGATGCGGCTCTCTTTTTTTATTTCCGGTTTCATTGCGGTTTCCATGTCGCCTTCGGCAATATGAGGGGCAATGATCAGCGAGACGATCGACATCAGCTTGATGAGAATATTCATTGAGGGCCCTGAAGTGTCTTTAAACGGATCACCCACCGTATCGCCTGTTACGGAAGCTTTATGAGGCTCAGACTTTTTGTAATATACCTCGCCGTTTATTTC
>DASWXL010000074.1:0-46172 GCA_036405495.1 Sphingobacteriaceae bacterium
ATTGATGCCATATCTCAAAAATCCCTTCTGATTCTCACGGCCCATTTTTGCAGCAATCTCTGTAAATTCAATCATCTGCGGGCCCTTATCACCATAGCAATGCCTCAGCCAGTCGGCAAACAACATAAAATGGTCGTTGACCTCTTCCTCCAGAAAGTTCTGAGCCTGCTGAAGGTTGCCCTCACTTAAATAAGCTATCTGGTTCGCCTGATCTGCACCGGTGTTTTTACTTTCCATCAGGTAAGTGGTAACATCTTCATCCTTCAATGCGGGAATTTTGATCAGTTGGGTTCTGGAGAGAATGGTATTCAGTATCTGATCCTGGTGCTCGGCCACCAAAATGATCAATGTCTTTTGTGATGGTTCTTCAAGCGACTTCAGCAGCCGGTTGCCCTCATGCCCCAGGTACTCGGGTAACCAGATGATTATTGTTTTGAACTCCGACTCAAAAGGCTTTAAAGCAAGATTTCTCAAAATATGCAAGCATTCTGCTTTATTGATATTCGGTTGCTTATTCTGGGCATCGAGCTGTCCGCGCCACTCATTTAAACCAAAATATGGATTAGACAGGAAAAGCTTGCGCCATTCATCAAGATCCGGCAGCGCATCCTCCTTTTCGCCTCCGCGGAAGAAAGGATATGAAAAATGCAGATCCGGGTGAATCAACCGATTGTACTTCCGGCAGGACGCACATTCGCCGCAGCTATCATCGTCTTTCCGGTTTTCGCAAGAAATATATTGAGCATAAGCCACAGCCAGCGCTAAACTTCCGGAGCCCTCCGGACCTAAGAACAACTGGGCATGACTTACACGATTCTGTTTTACACTATCAATCAGGCGTTGCTTTACCCCCTCTTGTCCTGTTATATCGCTAAAGTGCATGCTTGCAAAATAAGAAAAAAGTATTTAGTACAGACTATGTAGTAGTTAGACAGGAGACAGTACTTAGCATTAGACAGGATTGTAAGACATTCAACGTATCTTCGCACATCTAAATACCAACTACTAAATATTCAAGATGCGCATCCTGGCCTTTGATTACGGAACTAAACGGGTTGGCATAGCGGTAACCGACCCTATGCAGATCATTGCCACCGGTCTGGATACCGTTCATCCAAAAGATATTGTCAATTATTTGAACAGATATCTTCAGACCGAACAGGTTGAGCGCTTCATTGTAGGAGAGCCCAAACAAATGGATGGCAGCCCCTCACAATCTGCCGGACACGTTAAAGGCTTTATCGGCCTTTTGAAAAGGACCTTTCCCCAAATTCCGGTTGAGACCCTCGATGAGAGGTTCACATCAAAAATGGCGTCTTCCACCATAGCGCAGAGTGGTTTCAAAAAATCTCAGCGGCAGGATAAGGGCCGTATTGACACTATTTCTGCTACCATCCTGTTGCAATCGTACCTCGAAAGAAAGTCGTTCGGCTTTTAATAATTAGTTGAGAAAGAAACCTTTATTCAACTTTCTGATCGTAAAAAAATAATTTTTCTATTTTTGGCGGATGGAGTTACTTAGTGATGAACTAATAAACTACCTGGAACTCACTTGTGAACCAGAACCCGAACTACTAAAGCAAATCAGCAGGGAAACGCATTTGAAGGTGTTGAAGCCACGAATGCTATCGGGCCATTACCAGGGACGGGTGCTGAGTATGGTAAGTAAGTTACTGTCTCCAAAAAGGATATTAGAGATCGGCACCTACACTGGTTATGCCACACTCTGCCTGGCGGAAGGATTAGCGCAGAACGGAGAGATTCATACCATCGAAGTAAATCCGGAACTGGAAGAAATGATCAGGACGAACTTCTCAAAGTCTGAATTCAACTCCAGGATCCACTTTCATTCGGGTGATGCAAAACATATTATTCCTGCACTGAACCAGCGTTGGGATCTGGTATTCATCGATGCCGATAAGGCAAATAATTCAACCTACTATGATTTAGTTTTTGAACAGGTCAGACCGGGCGGTTTAATTTTGACCGACAATGTACTTTGGAGTGGCAAAGTTCTGGAAAAGGGGAAAACAGATAAGGACACATCCGTAATCAATCAATTTAATCACAAGGTTGCCAACGACCCCAGGGTGGAGAAATTAATTCTTCCGATCCGCGACGGGGTTTTTGTCGTCCGTAAAATTAAAGAGACATGAAAAAACTATTGATGATCGTTTTGCTCGGTTTTTCAACTGCAGCAGCAGCGCAAACCAGCAGGAGTTATATCGAAAAGTACAAAGACGCAGCAATTGAAGCCATGGAGGCGCATGGGGTTCCCGCTAGTATTATTTTGGGCGTTGCCATGCATGAATCCGGGAACGGAACCAGCAAGATCGCACGTTATCTCAACAATCATTTCGGCATAAAAGGCAAAAACAACAGCACAAAGATCAATTCGGCGTATAAAGGATACGGATCCGTTGAAGAGTCATATAACGATTTCATCAATTTGCTGCAGAGGCGAAGCCAGTACAGCTGGCTGTTCGAGCATGCAGGCGGCATGGATTACCGCAGTTGGATCCTGGCTATGCAACGGGGCGGTTATGCACAGAGCAAAACATGGGCAAGCAGAGTAATCGCCACGATCAAAAAATTTAAACTTTATGAGTTCGATAAGCAGGTTAATTCTGACACCAGAACAGCCTCTGCAATTCCGGCAACCTTAATGGCTCCTGGAAAGGAAAAACCCGCTGCGCCGGCTTCCGAACCCGAAACCGTCTATACCGTACAAAAAGGCGATACGCTGTTCGACCTGGCCAGAAGATACCAGACCAGCATCAAAGAGATCAAGCAGGCAAATGGTTTAAAAAGCAGCCTTTTACGACCGGGGCAGAAACTGAAACTTTAATATTTTAATGAAAAGGGGAACACTACTATTTTTATCGCTGTTTGTTTTCGCTTCGTGCAAAGCAAAAAGAGATGTATTAACGATCAAGAAGCCGGCAGATACCACTCCGGTGACAGTAAAAGATAACAGCGTTGCTAAAAGGTACCCGGCGGCAATGGATTATATCGACCGGTTTAAGGATATCGCCATGCGTGAAATGGATAAGTATGGCATCCCCGCCAGTATCACGCTTGCACAGGGACTTTTGGAATCAGGAAATGGCAACAGCACCTTAGCCCGAGAGGCCAATAATCACTTTGGTATTAAATGCAATACTGACTGGAAGGGGGAGAGAACCTACCACGATGATGATGCAAAAGACGAATGTTTCCGCGTCTACAATAACCCGGAGGAATCTTATCGCGACCATTCCGAGTTCCTGTTAAGGAAACGCTATTCGTTTCTTTTTGAACTGGACAGAAATGATTATAAAGGGTGGGCACATGGCTTGAAGCAGGCCGGTTATGCTACCAATCCCAAATATCCGGACCTGCTGATCAACCTGATCGAGCGCTATGGCCTTGACCAATATGACCGCAAAGAACCCGTGCTGGCAAAAAACAAACGCGAAGAAAGGGTGGCTACCGAAATAATCGCCAATATTCCGGAAGAAAGGAAAATGGCAGAGGCTAAATCTGCTGTGGCCATGAAGATCTATGAGGTAAAACAGGGCGACACCCTTTACTCGATCTCACGTCGCCACGGCCTGACCATTGAGGAACTGAAAGCCTTGAACGGGCTAAATTCTGATAAATTAAACTACGGTCAACTTTTATTGGTTTCTAAATAATGTTAAGAGGTGTTAAATGCTTTGCGCATGATGCCTTTTACATTAGCTTTACGGCCATTGAAAAAGTTACTTTACACCCTTTTCTTCCTGTGCTGCGTCAGCAGGTCGTTCGGACAGGACCGCCAGATACAGGGCATTGTCTACGATCGCGACAGCAAACAGCGTCTCACACGGGTTTATATCTATAATACACGTACCGAAAAGGGCTTTTTTAATAACTCAAAAGGTGAGTTCACAACGACCGCCAGAAACGGCGACGTACTTGTTGCGGCACTGGAGGGCTATCTGGTTGACACGGTTAAAGTACAGACTCAAAACACACTTCTGATCTACCTAAAGCGCAGCAGCATCCGGTTACGTGAAGTGATCGTGCGCGATACCTCCAGATCGCCCGACGAACAGCTGAAAGAAACCAAAGAAGCGTTCGGCGATGCTTACCGGAGAGGGAGCACCAAAGATATGCTCAAGACCGGTGGAAGTGATGGCATGGGAGGCGCCGGACTAAGTATCGACGCGCTCTATAATCTCCTAAGCAGGGAAGGAAGGAACGCGCGACAACTGCAAAAAATAATCGAGCGGGATTACCGTGAATCAATGATAAGCTACCGCTTCAACAGGAGCCTGGTTTCCGACGTCACCAAATTGAAAGGCGATACGCTTACTGACTTTATGCAGCAGTACCGGCCATCTTATAATTTCGTCATAGAGGCCTCGGATTATGAGCTGATGCGCTTTATCAAGGCTTCATATGAGCGGTACCAGCAAAATCCGGCGGCTTATCGTTTACCTCCGTTAAAGCCATAGCCATGTGGTTCAAGGTGGTTCGTTTTTCGAAGCTGAACGTGCATGGAATGGCCTTGTTTCCCTTCATTCTGCTCAGGGAAAAGCATTTTATAACAAATAAGGTTCTCATCAACCACGAAAAGATACACCTGAAGCAGCAATTAGAGCTGCTCATACTGCCCTTTTACCTGTTATACCTGCTCAACTATTTAATCAATCTTGTAAGATACCGAACCCATTTCCAGGCATACCGGAATATCGGTTTTGAAAGAGAAGCTTATAGCATGGAAAAGGATTTGAAGTATCTGGAGCACCGCAAACTTTGGTCGTGGATAAAATTTTTATAGAAAAGCGCCGTTTTTCTGTTTTATTTGCCGCATGCGTAACAGATATCTGCACACACTGATCTTTCTGTTAGGTTTTAGCATTACGAGTGTTTTTGCCCAAAATACCAGTTCTGCTGATACCTCAATCCTAAATACGCTCAAGCAATATCCGAATAAGAACCTGCCTGTCCGTAAACCGCTTTTGTTGATCAAGCGCGTCGAAATCGAAGTTACGCCTCTTGACCTTCAGGTTAATTACTGGCGAAGCTGGACAACCTTTGGTGTTAATATCAATCAGGCGTCTTTCAGTGAGAACTGGCGCGGAGGCGGAGTTAATTCAATTGCGCTCGGTACGAATTTCAATTACAAGATCGACTATACCAAAGACGAAAAGAATTTTGTTTCGGAGATCGTACTGCAATACGGCAAACTGAAAAACAAGGGCCAGCTGGAAAGAAAGACGAACGACCGCATTTTCTGGGACAACAAACTAGCCCTTCGCTTATCGAAAAGCTGGTTTTTCTTTGGCTCGATCAACTTTGAGTCCCAATTTGATAATGGCTACAGTTATTCAACCGTCAATCAGCAGGAAACACGCACGCTGATCTCAAGGTTCATGTCGCCAGGCTACCTTACCGAATCTATTGGGGTCGAGTATAAACCCAATAAGTACTTCTGGCTCCGGATAGGCACCGGGACAGCCCGCCAAACATTTGTTCTTGACACGAGCCTTTATCACAACAATCAAAAAAACTTCGGGGTAACTCCGGGGAAGCGATTCCGGAATGAGCTAGCATTCCAGGCAGTGGCCAGTTTTGATAAAGAGATCGCCACAAACCTCACATTAAAAAGCCGGTATTCTTTGTTTGCAAACTATGAGCACCTCGAACATATTGATCACCGGCTCGATGCGACGCTGACCGCACGTGTTAACCGCCTGATCAATGTAAGCCTTACCGGAGTAGCGCTGTATGATAAAGATACCGACAATCATATCCAGGCCAGTCAGGCCTTGGCGCTCGGCCTTATCTACAAGTTTCCCTTCAGACAATAAAAAGAGCTATTGCAGGTATCCCGTAGCGATTATTTCGTTCTCTTACGGAGCTGCAGGTAATCCAGATAGTACAGCAGCTTAACTGAAACGCTGTTATTTTGTGGTGAATTCATCACCGAACGGAAGTTCCGGCCATAACCTCTTAAGATGGATGAATTGAATGCCTCCGATGCATCTTTCCAGGCGACACTCAGCTCGCTGCCCGGTGAAAATTGCCAGGTATAGATCATATCCACATTAAAGACATTATAATTCTGGTCAACGTTTTGCTCGTATGACGGATAACCGGTAAGTCCGCCATCGGCAGTCAGAGCATAAAACTCAAGATTCTTCCGGTCTGACCAGTAATGACGTGTCCTTAACGAAATACCCATCTTCGGCGAAAATGTGTATCTGCCGCTAACGAATGCTTCGACCGTCCGGCGGTCGTATTTAGAGAAAATGGTATTCCCGTTATCTGAACCTACCCAGCCCACATAGTTGAAGCGGGGATCGACGATAACCTCAGTACTCAACGATAGCTTGTCATTGAAGCGATAGGTTTGCCATGTTCCTGCAGCAAACCCACTACCGTCCATTAAAAACCGTTTCCTGTAACTGAATACTCCACCGATGCTGTAGGGTTTCGACTCGTTGGTATTAAAATTAACCGTGTATCCGTAGCTAGCCGGCGACCTGAATACCTGTCCGTTGCTCCGTGCCTCATAAAAATCATTCGCCTCAGGTTGCCAGTCGGCATTAAGGTTTATTGTCCAGAAGTTCTTGAACTGGATCCAGGCTCCCGGATAAACGCCGAAGTTTTGAAAGTCGCGGGCCTTATAACGCTCTGAATATTGGATATTCAACCATGTCTCGACCTTATTGTACCATTTTCCCGGCTTAAAAATATTATAGCCGAAGTTCAGATAGTGATCAAAATAGTTATTGTTGTTGAAGAATCCCATGTCGCTGGGGTCATACTTGTTATCGGCAAGTTCATGGGTATAATTCCAGGTAAAACTGCCGCTTTGTTTACCAAAAGTGAGCGAATAATTAAAGCCTGTTTCTGCATCCAGCTGCGGCCCGCGGGACGTTAGGTGACTTACTTTTGCAGCTCCGCTTACAAAATACTTGTTCTTCTTATCGTTCAAACTGAAGAGAAAAGCCGAGACATTGGCATCATAAGCGGAGCCCTCCCGCAGAACATTGGTGTTCAATAAGGTTACCGACGAATTGTTCCTCAGGCTCTGATCCAATACCAGGATATTATAGTTTGTTAAAGGCTGATTTTCTACCAGCCGCTCATTACCGGAAGCATCGCTTACAACGGCGTTCATATTATTAGTGACGGCATTAAAAAAGCCTATCCCCAGCCCGGAGGCGGTTCTTCCCGAAACTTTGGTGGCGTTGATCAGCTTACTTTCCACAGGAGTCTTGATCACCGTTTCACCGGCATTCAGTTGCCCGTTGATATCCCTGACATATGCAGGGAACGATCCGATCCTCCTGGAATAAAAGAGGTTTCCCTTATTGAACAACTCGGTGCCCTCTGTAAAGAACTGTCGGTTCTCGTCAAACTTTACTTCAAAAGGAGTAAGATTCAGGATCTGATTATCCGATTGGACCTGCCCGAAATCCGGAACCAGTGTCATGTCGAGTGTAAATGCATCGTTGATACCATACTTTACGTCCATGCCGCCATTGAACGAACTGGTGGTATTTTTAACCCCGGGTTGGTTATGTGGATAGTTGTTTACATAACTGGATATGTAGGGAGACAGCGAAAGCCGGAGAGGCGCCTTAACGTTCTCAATATTGGTCAGTTCGCCACCCTGATTGATAAAACCACTGATCTTAGGATCTACATAGTTCCAAAAGAACTGCTCATTCGACTTCTGGCGTCTGCGTGTAAAGTTAATCCCCCATGTCTGACTGTCCTTACCTGAAAACCGCAGCGCCGAATAAGGGATCTTAAACTCGGCCGACCAGCCACTATCATCGATTGTAACCTCACTGTCCCATACAGCATTCCAGCTGGCGTCCTCATTTCCGGTTTGCGAATACTTGGCATCAAACTGCGAACCGGCTGCCGTAACAAAAAAGCCTACACCGTTTATCTTGTCGAGATACGTGTCAAAAACAACGCCGATAAAGTCAGCATTGCCAACCATATCCCTTGGCACGACCTGCCTCGCAATACTATCTGCATCGACATCATTCATTCGCGCCGCCACGTAGACCGCGGCGTCATCGTACAGAATCCGTACTTCCGTAGTTTTTCCAGGCTTTTCTTTATCGCCGGGAACCGGCCGAAGCTCGAGAAAGCCGGTTCCAATCTCCGCCTGTTTCCATGCTTCATCATCTAACTTTCCATCAATTTTGACCGGTTGGTCTGTACGAACCGCCCTGAGTCTCTTCGTCGTCTGAGAATAGCCGCTCTGCAGGGCGAAGCACCCGCATAACATGATCAGGACATTTTTTCCTATCATAGAAAATTAGTTTGCCTGAATATGACGCATCCAAAAAACATTAGTTGCAGCCGATCAGAAAAAACTTTGTTACAAAGCAGGCTGATGAACTGTGTAAACTTTAACCGCTGATTACCTGATAAATCTTAAATTTGCAAACTATTTAAAGCTGATAAGCATTTCTAGAACATGTTTGAGAATTTACAGGATAAGTTAGACAGAGCGTTTAAGGTTCTTAAGGGACAGGGCAGTATTACGGAAATAAACGTGGCCGAAACCATGAAAGAGATCCGCAAAGCCCTTTTAGACGCCGACGTAAACTATAAAACCGCCAAAGCCTTTACTGATGAGGTAAAAGAAAAAGCATTGGGCCAGAATGTACTGACCTCCATTTCTCCGGGTCAGTTGCTCACCAAGATCATGAATGATGAGCTTACCGAGCTCATGGGCGGTTCGGTAGAAGAAGTCAATATTTCGCAAAACCCCTCTGTAATTCTGATCGCCGGTTTGAACGGTGCCGGCAAAACCACCTTCTCAGGAAAACTGGCGAACTTCCTGAAAACACAAAAAGGTAAAAAACCATTGCTCATCGCCGGCGACGTTTACCGCCCTGCGGCGATCGACCAGCTCGAAGTGTTAGGCGGCCAGATCGGCGTTTCTGTTTTTACCGACCGTGAATCAAAAGATCCGGTTGGCATCGCGAAAGCCGGTATTGCCCAGGCAAAGGTCAACGGAAACAACGTGGTGATCATCGACACCGCCGGCCGCTTATCGGTCGACGAAGCGATGATGAACGAGATCGCCGAAGTAAAAGCTAATACCAATCCGCATGAGATCCTGTTTGTTGTGGATGCCATGACCGGTCAGGATGCGGTAAATACCGCCAAGGCATTCAATGACCGCCTTGATTTTACAGGTGTCGTTCTCACCAAACTGGATGGTGATACCCGTGGCGGTGCCGCCCTTTCCATTAAATCTGTAGTTAACAAACCCATTAAGTTCATCGGTACCGGAGAGAAAATGGAAGCGCTTGACGTTTTTCACCCCGACCGTATGGCTTCCCGTATCCTCGGTATGGGTGACGTGGTTTCCCTGGTTGAGCGTGCACAGCAGCAGTTCGATGAAAAGCAAGCACAGGAACTCCAGAAAAAGATCCGCAAGAACAAATTCGACTTCAACGACTTCATTGGCCAGATCCAGCAGATCAAAAAGATGGGGAACATGAAAGACCTGATGGGCATGATCCCGGGCGTTGGGAAAGCGGTAAAGGATATTGATATCGACGATAATGCCTTCAAGCCTATTGAAGCGATAATTCACTCCATGACGCCTTACGAGCGTGAAAACCCGGATGTAATTAATCAGAGCCGCCGGATGCGTATTGCCAAAGGGTCCGGAACGAGCATAACGGAAGTAAATAAACTGATCAAGCAGTTTGACGATATGCGGAAAGTGATGAAGCAGTTCAGCAATCCGGCAGTCGCTGCAAAGATGATGAAGAACATGCCGAAGATGCCTTTCGGAAAAAGATAAGGAAGATCCCGCCAGCAAGCGGGGTTTTTTTATGTTTCCAAAAACCGTAATTTAGGGTAAACCTAACCTTATCATGCCGGTAAAAACCTACGCCAGTGCAGTTTACGGAATCGAAGCTACTACCATAACCATTGAAGTCAACACCAGCAGTGGTACCAGGTACTATATCGTAGGACTGCCCGACAACGCGGTAAAGGAAAGCCTACTGAGAGTAGAGGCTGCCATAACCACCTGCGGCTATCGCATGCCGCGAAAAAAGATAGTCATTAACCTGGCACCGGCCGACCTTAGAAAAGAAGGATCTTCTTATGATCTGGCCATTGCCATCGGCATACTGGCTGAAACCGGTCAGATCGATGACAAACTTCTGGAGCAGTACCTGATCTTAGGCGAAGTTTCTCTTGATGGCGGACTGAAGCCAATAAAAGGCGCGCTCCCGATTGCTATTCAGGCTCGCAAAGAAGGATTTAAAGGGATTATTCTGCCGCGGGTAAACGCCAGGGAGGCGGCAATAGTTAACGATCTTGACATTTTCGGTGTTGATAACCTGGGTGATGTCATTCGGTTTTTCAACAGCCAGCAAAAGTTAACACCCACGGAAGTTGATACCCGATCCGAGTTTCTGGACAACGTAAACAATTACGAAAGCGATTTTTCGGACGTCAGGGGGCAGGAAAACATAAAAAGAGCCCTGGAAATAGCTGCCGCCGGCGGACATAATGTTGTGCTTATCGGCCCTCCAGGCGCCGGAAAAACGATGCTCGCCAAGCGCCTTCCAACTATCTTACCTCCTTTAAACCTACACGAAGCTTTAGATACCACCAAGATCCACTCGGTAGCAGGAAAGTTAGCGGCATCCGATTCATTGATGACCATCCGGCCTTTCCGCTCACCACATCATACAATAAGCGACGTGGCGCTTGTCGGCGGCGGAACCAATCCGCAACCGGGAGAGATCTCACTCGCTCATAACGGCGTACTGTTCCTTGACGAACTGCCGGAATTTAAACGAACGGTTCTCGAAGTGATGCGCCAGCCGCTCGAGGAACGGAAAATAACCATTTCCCGGTCCAAACTCACAGTGGACTATCCGGCCAGTTTCATGCTGGTAGCGTCAATGAACCCTTGTCCGTGCGGATTTTACAATCATCCGGAAAAAGAATGCATTTGCGCACCGGGGGTTGTGCAAAAATACATAGGCAAAGTATCGGGTCCGCTGCTGGACAGGATCGACCTGCATGTAGAAGTAACCCCGGTAAATTTTAATGAACTTTCTTCCGACCGGCCCTCCGAGCAAAGCGGCTCGATCAGGGACCGTGTGATCAAAGCCCGGGAAATACAGACCAGGCGCTTCGGGAACAATCCGGATGTATTCTGCAATGCACAAATGAGTCCGAAAACAGTGCGCGATATCTGTAAGATCAATGAGGCTGGACAAATGCTACTGAAAAAAGCTATGGAAAAGCTTGGATTGTCGGCACGTGCCTATGACCGTATTCTGAAAGTCGCCCGAACCATTGCCGATCTGGCGGCAAGCGAAGACATCCGGCCCGAACATCTGGCGGAAGCGATCCACTACCGGAGCCTGGACCGCGAAGGGTGGGCCGGCTAAGCGATATAGATTCAAGCGCTCTTTTGAACTATACCTTCTTAAATTTCGTTAATTATTAAACTGGTAATGAAAGCTCTCTTCTATGTATTTTCGATACTGATTTTAGCATCCTGCTCCAATGCCCAACCGGTCTCTGGAACGAAAGATGACGTGAGACAAGTAGATCTTAAAGCCCCCCGGGGCAAAGCCCTGGCGGCCTTCGCCGAAGGCTGCTTCTGGTGTGTCGAACATATTTTCGAAGATCTGGCCGGTGTTGACAGCGCAGTATCCGGCTATGCCGGTGGCCACACAAAAAATCCGACCTATGAGCAGGTATGTTCAGAAACTACCGGCCATGCCGAAACCGTCTTGGTTTACTACGATCCAAATATTATTAGTTATAACAACCTGCTTGAAGCCTTTTTCACGTCTCATGATCCGACAACGCTTAACCGCCAGGGACCTGACACCGGCTCTTCCTATCGCTCAGTGATCTTTTACAGCAACAATAACGAGCTGGAGATGGCAAAGCAGGCGATCAGAACCTGGAGCGGGTCGTTCAAAGATCCGATCGTTACGGAGCTTGCGAAACTTGACGCCTTCTACCGCGCCGAAGAATACCATCAGAACTACTCTGAATACAACCCGGGGGACGCGTATGTACAAAATGTATCGATGCCACGCTATCAAACATTCAAACGAACTTGTAAGCTGAAATTTAAGGACCGCAAAAAGTAGTGAAACAATTATCTGCAATCCTTACTTTTACCGGCAATGGATTACCAGATACACCAGCTCACTAACGGCATCCGCGTTTTACATAAACCTTCTTCATCAAATATCTCCCATGCGTGCATCCTGATAAATGCCGGATCGAGGGATGAGGCCCGCGATAAAATGGGACTGGCTCATTTCATTGAACACCTGATGTTTAAAAGGACGGAGAAAAGAACGACGCACCAGATCTTAAACCGGCTCGAGCTGGTGGGCGCCGATCTGAATGCCTATACCACCAAAGAATACACCTGTATCCATGCATCCTTCCTCGGTCAGCATCTTGAACGGTCGCTCGATCTGTTTGAGGACATTTTATTTCATTCCGTATTTCCGGAAGAAGAAATGGAGAAAGAAAAAGGGGTGGTCCTCGACGAGATCGCCTCTTATCAGGATCTGCCGGAGGAAGCTATCCAGGACGATTTTGAAGACATTATCTTTGCCGGGCATCCGTTGGGCACGAACATTCTGGGTACTGCTGAAACCGTCAGCTTATTTTCCAGAACAGACATTCTTCAATTCCTGAACGCCAACTACTGCACCAACGAGATCGTTATCGGAATCACCGGTAATGACGACTTCAAAAAAGTGAAAAAGATAACCGAAAAGGTTTTCGGAAAGTTAGGTTCAAACACGCCGGCAAGGCACCGTACACCACTTAACTTCTACCGGCCGTCAATGAGAGATGAAAGCCGGCAGATCTCACAGACACATTGTGTTATAGGCAACCGGGCGTACGACACCCATCATAAGCTGAAAGTACCTCTTCTGCTGCTCAACAATTTATTAGGTGGCACCGGTATGAGCTCTCGTCTGAATTTACAGCTACGGGAAAAATACGGCATAGCCTATACCATAGAATCCAATTATACACCGTTAACCGACACCGGCATCTTCTCGGTTTACTTCGGAACGGATACAGAAAAAGCAACGCGCGCCCTTAATCTCATTCATCGTGAATTCAGAAAATTACGCGAAGTCAGATTAGGGGAAATACAGCTTCACCAGACAAAGCAAAAGTTCAACGGCCAGATCGCACTGGCTGAAGAGAACCGTTTAAGTTTGATAATCTCCCTGGCCAAAAGCCTTCTGGACTATAACCGCGTAGATACGCTGGATGAAGTAATGGCCAAAGTGAACGCAGTGACGGCCGACCAGTTGCTTGAGGTCGCCAACGAGGTCCTTGACCCGGCCCAGCTCACAACGCTTCTATTTAAGGCCGAGGATTAGCGGCTGACTTAAAAATCGTATTTTTGCACCATGAAATTGCCTGTTATAGCCTACGGAGATCCGGTCTTAAAGAAAGTTGCTGCAGATATTACCGCCGATTATCCAAATCTCAAGGAATTGATCGCAAACATGTTCGAAACCATGTATGCGGCTCACGGAGTAGGCATTGCAGCGCCGCAGGTAGGGCTTTCGATCCGGTTATTTGTGATTGATGCCACACCGTTCGCTGAAGATGAAGAAGGCCTGAAAGATTTCAAAAAAGTATTCATCAACGCTAAAGTCACGGAAGAAACCGGTGAAAAATGGGCTTTCAATGAAGGCTGCCTCAGTATTCCGGACATTCGCGAAGACATCAGCCGACAGCAAGGTGTTAGTATTTCCTATTACGATGAAAACTTTGTTCATCACCAGGAAACCTACAGTGGCTTAGCGGCACGTGTCATTCAACACGAATATGATCATATCGAAGGGAAACTGTTCACCGACAAGCTCAGTCCTTTACGCAGGGCGATGCTGAAAAGCCGCCTCGATGCCATCTCAAAAGGAAACGTGAAGGTTGATTATAAGATGAAGTTCCCAGCTCAAAAATCTGGGAGAAAGCGTTAAACCTTACTGCTGCTGGCGGCTTTTGTCGCCCTGCATGATCTGCTGGATCAGACTTCCCCAGGCGAACGGATTAAGTAACGGATTGGCGAGCTTTTGATTGATATTCTTGTTCACCATTGAATTGTGTCTGTTTTGGAAATTGTAAGTCTGCATTTCACCTCCGTCACGCGGCAGATTGGCTGCCATAGCCATAATACTGGTACGTGAGACGTTCTTTTTAGCGATCTCCAGGTCATCGTCCGCAAACTTCATCGTCATGAACTCCTTTTTGAATTCGTCGGTACTGGCCCATGGATAAACCCTGACGAGCGGCAGATTGATCACATCCTGTTTTAACCTGACCATAATGGTATAGGTATTATCAGGCACATTGGCCGGAATAACCAGAGACTGGCGCTTATAGCCTACAGCGCTGAACGTGATCGTGTCACGTTCATGAGCTACAAATGAGAAATAGCCCTTATAGTTTGCAGCATGCACCTGATCGCCATTTGAGTTATTGGTGATCGTTACATAAGGTACTACAGTATTGCTGTCAGCATTGTATATAACCCCCGAAAACTGAACGATCTTCCGTTGAGGTTGCTGTGCAAAACATACTACACTGCATAAGATAAACGATATAAGGAGGCTTAAGCGCATAATATTCTAAAGTAAACAAAAATCGTGCAGGCGTAAGTTAAATAGTGTTAAATGATACGATCTAACGCCCGCCCGCCCGCGATATTTTGTAATATTATTGTAACCGTTCCGGCATGACCGCATCCGGATCATCCATGTCGGTAAGGTTCACCGCTTCTACAGCTTCGATCTCGGGTACAGCTCTCTTGATCGCCTGTTCAATACCTGCTTTTAATGTCATAATACTCATCGGACACGAGCCGCATGCACCCAGGAGCTGTAACCGTACTATATTGTCTTGAGTAATTTCAAGCACTGATACATTTCCGCCATCTGCTTCCAGATAAGGCCGAATAGTATCTAAGGCGCTCTCTACCCGGTCTAATAATTCCATGTTCTAATTTTTATAAAGTTACTATTAAAATAAACTTTAACCTAAAGCCGGTACTGTTTTCGGCTTCGCATTTTCTATCGCTACCCGTTGAGCCACTTTTTGGGCCAGATCGCTGAATGCCGCCGAGGTAACAGGATCTTTTTGCAGGATAACCGGCGATCCGGCATCCCCTGCGTCACTTATACTTTTAACCAACGGTATTTCCGCCAGGAAAGGTACATCATAGCGCTCGGCTAGTCTGCGGCCACCGCCCTCACCGAAAATATAGTATTTATTGTCAGGCAACTCGGCCGGTGTAAAGTAAGCCATGTTTTCGACCACACCTAGCACCGGAACATTGATGGAAGGCATCTGAAACATTCCGATCCCTTTCTTTGCATCAGCCAGTGCCACGTTCTGAGGCGTGGTCACAATAACGGCACCAGCGATAGGAAATCCCTGCGTAAGGGTAATATGGATATCGCCCGTTCCAGGAGGCAGGTCAATAACAAGATAGTCCAATTCGCCCCAATCAGCATCGTTGAATAACTGCTTAACGGCATTAGAGGCCATTGGTCCGCGCCACGGCACAGCCTGATCCGGATCAGTAAAGAAACCGATAGACAATAACTTGATACCATATTTTTCGATAGGCTCGATCAGGGTCTTACCATCGGGCGTTTGAGTGGCATGGGGTTTCGCACCCTCCAGACCGAACATCAGCGGTATTGAAGGCCCGTAAATATCAGCGTCGATCAAACCGGTCCGGGCGCCATTCATGGACAGTCCGAGTGCCAGGTTAGCCGCTACGGTAGATTTGCCGACACCGCCCTTTCCTGAGGCTACCGCAATGATATTCCGGATATTCGGCAATTGCTGATTGGGGCGCGTGGTCACTCTTGATGTCATATTGATATGAACGTCCGCATCGGCGCTGACAAAATGCTTGATCGCATTGCGGCAGGCATTTTCAATAACACTCTTCAAAGGACAGGCCGGAGTGGTCAGTACCACTGAAAAACTTATACGGCTACCTTCTATCTGTATATCTTCAACCATCTTGAGCGTCACCAGATCCTTCTTCAGGTCCGGATCATCCACATGGCTTAACGCGTGTAGAACTTGTTCTTTAGTAATCATGAAAACTATTGCTGATTGTTTTTGTCTAAAACACAAAAATACGAAACTGCGTTGCAACTTCTTTTTACCTTCCGCATTTTGCGGATATTTGCTTTCGTAATAAACAATAGCCCTAAACGTTTGATACCCGGTGCAGTAAATGAATAAAGTGTCCTTAAGATCGATCCGAATTCCCTCTAAATACCTCCGAATCGGCGGAATTGTCATTCTCTCCTTAATCGCGGTCCTGCTGATAGGCGGTATAGTTGCTTACAATAAGCGGGAGTTTCTGCTCGAAAAGGCTATTGACAAGGCGGTAAGAAAAGCAAAAAATGACTATAATCTGAATGTTAAGATTGGTGCTGCACGCTTCGAGGGCCTGACTACCGTCGATTTCCAGGATATTTCAGTGGTTCCGCAGGACCGGGACAGTCTGGCAAAAATAAAACACCTGTCTGTGCAGGTAAAGTTACTGCCGCTGATCACTGGCGATGTAAAGCTGGCAGAAGTGGCCCTGAATGACGGGCACATAACACTGATCAGGAAAGACAGCATCCGGAATTATGACTTTCTCTTCCGGAAAAAGGGCACCACGAGCAGGACTAGTAAAAAGGTGGATCTTTCCGTTTTAGCTAACAACCTGATCAACCAGGTTCTTTATAAGATCCCTGACAATATGAATGTGAGGGATTTTGAAGTGTCTTTTACCGATGATACCAGTTCCGTCAATCTTTACACCTCCACAGCAACCATTGAAGACGGACAGGTCCGATCGGATATCCAGGTCAATAAGGCAGAGGCACAGTGGCATGTAGAAGGTCAGGTAAATGCAGACGATCAGAAACTGGACCTCAGACTTTACGCAGACGGCAAAAAGGTCGAACTTCCTTACCTCGAGAAACGGTTCGGCCTTAAGCTCAATTTTGATACCGTCAGAACTCAGATGAAGGATGTAAAGCGGGTTGGCGACCGGCTGGTTATCCAGGGATCGTGGGCAATCAAGAATTTGCTGATTAATCACCCCAGGATTGCTGCCAATGATATCATCGTCCCGAGTGGCTCAATTGATGCCGACATGTCGGTGGGTGAAAATTACGTGGCAATAGACAGTTCATCCGTGATCCACCTGAAGAACGTAAAAGCAAACCCCTTTATTAAATATACACTGTCACCGGCCAAAACCTACGAATTGAAGTTACATACGGAAGAGCTTGATGCGCAGGAGGTCTTTGACGCCTTCCCGGTAGGTTTGTTCGAATCACTCGACGGCATGAAGGTCAGTGGTAAACTTCGATACGACTTTAACTTTTTTCTCGACTCGGCAAATCCTGATAGCGTGAGGTTCAACTCCACACTTGACCAACGTAACTTCAAAGTATTGCAATGGGGTAAAACCAACCTGGAAAAGATCAACCGCCCGTTCGTATATACTCCATATGAGTATGGGAAGCCAATGCGCGATATCGTTATCGGTCCATCCAATCCTGATTATACGCCGATCAATGAGATCTCGCCCTATTTACGCAACGCCGTCTTAACCGCCGAGGACCCTTCTTTTTACAGGCATAACGGTTTTGTTATGGAATCATTCCGGAAATCCATAGCTACAAACTATAAAGAAAAAGCATTTAAACGTGGCGGAAGCACTATTTCAATGCAGCTCGTAAAGAACGTTTATCTGAACCGGCAAAAAACACTGGCCCGAAAAATAGAAGAGATCCTGATCGTCTGGATCCTCGAGAATACCGATGTATCGAGCAAACAACGCATGTTTGAGGTTTACCTGAACCTGATCGAATGGGGCAAGAACGTCTACGGCATCGGAGAGGCTGCACGTTACTACTTCAATAAACAGCCTTCTGAACTCGACCTTGGTGAAAGCATCTATCTGGCAAGCATTGTTCCGCGCCCGAAGTCGTCACTTTACTTTTTCGAAGGCGATGGCAGCTTAAGGCCGAGCCTGCGCGGATATTTCAGATTGATTGGCGGTTTAATGGCACGGAAAGGACTTGCCCAGCCCGACTCGAACGTCTACGGCTTTTATGCGGTCAGGCTAAAAGAAAGCCTTCGCCGCGAACCTGCGCCGATCGACTCCGCTTTAATGGACAGCCTGATCCTTGAGGAGGACTTTGATATGGACCATGAGGGGTTCCTGAGGAGTATATTCGGCAGACCAAGAAAAGACACCACGCAAGTAAATAAGAATAACCGTAAACAGGTTCCGGAGATCGATACCGCCTTAACGCCCGCTGAAAAAAGAAGGGAAAGACGGGAACAACGCCGTAAAGAACGGCAGGAAAAACGTGATAACGGCGGAGGGGGCTTTTAAACTTTTAATCCTTTTAGATGACGATACAAATAGACGACAAAGAATTTGGGCTGATGATCTCCAACGAACAAATTGAAAAGCGGATCAGGCTCATCGCTATTCAGATGAATGTGGAATACGAACAGAAAGTTCCTGTTTTTGTCGGCATTTTAAATGGCAGCTTCATGTTCATGGCCGATCTGATGAAAGAGATCAATATCTCGTCAGAAGTCACATTTGTTAAAGTATCCTCTTACCATGCGGATAAAAGTACCGGGGTCGTAACAAGAGAAATGGACCTCTCTATGGACCTTAAAGGCCGGGATGTTATCATTGTTGAAGACATCGTTGATACCGGGTTGACCCTGGAATATATCCTTCAGATGATAAAAGAACATGAACCTGCGTCCGTAAAGGTCTGCAGCTTACTGTTAAAACCCAATTCACTCCAGACGGAGATCGATGAGATCACTTACCTCGGCTTTGAGATCCCGAACGATTTTGTGGTCGGCTACGGGCTGGATTACAAAGGATTGGGCCGCAACCTGAAGGACATTTATCGGGCAATTAACCTTCCTTCTGAAACTTAACGTTTAAAGTTGCATTTTTGCAAATTCAAACTTCAGATATGACCATTCATAAAGAGGGATATACTACCATTGCTTTAACTATCCTGTTTATTTTTATCCTTAACGCGGTAATTCATTATTTCTATCCAGATAATAACGGGTTGCTGTGGACTATCTATATCCTTTCATTTCTACTCTTTATCATAGTACTTCAGTTCTTCCGCAGTCCTAAGCGGAAGATCACGACCGGCGAAAAAAGCATCATTTGTCCTGCAGACGGCAAGGTGGTTGTTATTGAAGAAACCGTAGAGACCGAGTACCTGAAAGACAAACGTATCCAGGTATCGATCTTTATGTCGCCCGTCAATGTCCACGTAAACAGAAATCCTATTTCGGGCATCGTAAAATATTTCAAATATCATCCCGGCAAATACCTGGTAGCCTGGAACCCCAAGTCGTCAACAGACAATGAACGTACAACGATCGTTGTTGAGAACAGCGACGGTATTCCGGTGTTGTTCAGACAAATAGCGGGAGCATTAGCCCGACGAATTGTGTGGTACGTAAAAGAAAACGACCAGGTTAAACAAGGGGAACAGTTCGGATTTATAAAATTCGGATCACGGATCGATGTGTTCCTTCCAGTGGGAACGGAAATTAAGGTAAACCTGCAGGAAACGGTGTACGGAGGAGTTACCGTTTTGGCCGAATTGAAGGATTAGGCTATCAAAAGCATAAAAAAAAAACCGCCGGACCGGCGGGTTTTTTGTTTTAAACCAATTGCTCCAGGGCAATTTCAAAAGCCGTTGCGGACACCCCGGTCTTATCCGGCGATTTTGCGTGCGCCTTTTCCAGGGCCGCCCTGATGGTACGTGACGCATCCGTAAAGATCGCCTCGTCGCTCATTTCAATATTGCGTTCCATTAGATAGGCAAACACCCGGGCCATACCGCAGTTAGCGATAAAATCAGGAATTACGGCAACTTTACTATCTGCGAACTCCATTACCGGACCGAAAAAGATCTCCTTGTCCGCAAACGGCACATTCGCACCGCAGGCAATAACCTCGAGGCCTGAACTGACCATGCTCTCCACCTGCTCGCGCGTAACCAGTCTGGAGGCTGCAGCTGGAACAAAGATCTCCGCTCCTGTGTTCCAGATCTGTGCATTAACCGCATCAAACGGCAGCAGGTCATCAGAAACGAGCGCATTATTCTTCCGTGTAACAAACAAATGCTTGATCTCATTGAAGGTTAAGCCATCCGTTTTGATCAATCCGCCTGCACGGTCGATAATACCAACCACTCTGGCCCCTTGCTGCGCCAGGTAAAAGGCCGCAGCAGCAGCCACATTTCCCCAGCCCTGAATGATAGCGCGCTTTCCTTTTATATCGCCCCCGTAGATCTCATAGTAATGACGGATCGATTCTGACACTCCATAGCCTGTGATCATATCAGCCACCTTATATTTCGATTTGACCTCAGGGGAGTAATCATGATCCTCAAGCACTTTCGAAACCCCGTAGCGCAGCTGACCGATCTGATGTATCCTCTCGTTCTCACGGGCATGGTAGTATCCGTTAATCACGCCTTCCTGGGGATGCCATAAACCGTAGTTTTCGGTAATAGGGATCACTTCATGGATCTCATCAACGTTCAGATCGCCACCGGTTCCATAATAGTTCTTAAGTAAAGGGATCACGGCCCTATACCAGCGCTCAAGTACGCCTTTCTTGCGCGGGTCGGCGGGATCAAAATTAATACCCGATTTTGCGCCCCCTATCGGCGGGCCGGATACCGTGAACTTAACTTCCATGGTTTTCGCGAGCGATTCCACTTCACGCTTATCCAGTCCCTTACGCATCCTGGTTCCGCCTCCGGCAGCACCTCCTCGCAATGAATTGATAACGACCCAGCCTTCAGCCTCCGTTTCATTATCCTTCCATTCAAACACAATTTCAGGCCGCTTTTCCTCAAAGCGCTTCAAAAGATCTTTCATTCGGTTTGGTTAGTTGGTTTTGTGATTGATATAAACAAAAAAACCTCCCTGACATGGGTCAGGAAGGCTAAATAAATATGAAAAAAATTAAACTCTCTTTGACTTGATACGAGCAGCTTTACCGGTCAATGCACGCAAGTAGAATAATTTAGCTCTGCGTACTTTACCAAAGCTGTTTACGTCAATTTTCTCAATGTTTGGAGAATTGATAGGGAAGATACGCTCAACACCTACACCGTTAGACATTTTACGAACTGTAAATGTCTCTGTTGCACCCACACTATTGCGTTGAATTACTACTCCCTGGTAAATCTGGATACGCTCCTTATTTCCCTCGCGAATCTTATAATGAACGCTGATTGTGTCGCCAGCTTTGAACGCAGGAACTTCCTTTTTCGCTATAGCCTGCTCTTCAACAAATTTTACTAAATCCATGATTTTAAGCTCTTAAGACGATTTTTAGCCCGTAAAAATCGGATTGCAATATTAGGCATTTTATTTAAATATAAAAAGGGATATTGAAAATTTTCCACATTCCTTTTCATATTAACATTTATTACTCCTGCAAAAGGTCTGGCCGACGTTCACGGGTCCGCCCGAGGGCCTGTTCATAACGCCATTCTTCAATTTTCGCCTGATTTCCACTTAACAGGATATCGGGCACCTTATGGCCGTTCCAGTCGGCCGGCCGTGTATAAACGGGCGCGTCGAGCAATTCACCCTGGAATGAATCGGAAAGAGCGGACGTTTCATCCGACAGCACGCCGGGGATCAACCGAATCACCGAATCTACCAGAACTGCGGCAGGCAGTTCACCGCCTGATAAAACATAATCGCCAATGGAGATCTCGCGGGTAACAAAGATCTCGCGGATCCGTTGATCGATCCCCTTATAGTGACCACAAAGGATCATGATATTTTTCTTTATCGACAGCTGATTAGCTATCCCCTGGTTAAGTGTTTGGCCGTCGGGCGTCATAAAGATCACGTCATCATAGTCGCGATCGGCCCGCAGCGCCTCAATGCACCTGGCAAAAGGCTCGATGGCCATCACCATTCCGCTGCCACCGCCATAAGGATAATCATCCACACTTTTATGCTTGTTCTGCGCATACTCGCGGAGGTTATGAACATGGATCTCGGATAATCCCTTCTTTTGGGCCCGTTGCAAAATCGAATGGGCAAAAGGACTTTCCAGAAGGCCAGGCAGAACGGTTATGATATCGAAACGCATATAATGATCTATTTTAATTTACCCTTCTGATGCAGGAAGCATGAGGCATGACACAAAGCATGATGCTGTACTCGCACTTAAAACAGCCGCCCGATTAACCCTCTCCGAGGTATACGTCGATCAGTCCCTCCGGAAGAGACACATACACTATACCTTCTTCTTCATCAATTTCCTTAATGAATTCATCATTCAACGGAAACATGATCTCGCGAAACTTATACGGAACAACAGCCACGAACTGCTGCGGATATTCATGGATCTCCATGATCTCACCCAGTTCCCCATGGTTTTCATCATGAACAATGAAACCTTTGAGATCAGTGATCAGAAACTCACCTTCCTCGCGCTCGGGTTTTTTTGAAAGAGGCTGATATACTTTCTTCCGGACAAGCTTTTCCGCCTTATCGATGCTATCCACATCCTCAAAGTAAAAATAGCCGGTTTGATTACTTTGAAGCTTGTACGATGAAATAAAAAAGGGAACCAGCTTGCCGTTGATCTCAACAAACACAGCGTCGAGATCAAGCTCTTCAGGTTCATTAAATTCAAAATAGATCTGAAGTTCCCCCTTCAGTCCCCTCGTTTTGGTGATGTATCCCAGATAGAAGCTTTCGTCGGTCTTCATCGCATTAAATAAAAAATGTCATCCCGAATGCATCGAATGATCTCGATAGAGGGAAGACCCTTACAAGACCCTTCGCTGAACGCTCAGGATGACATATCAGATTATTTTGAGAATTACTCTGCTGATTCTTCAGCCGGAGCTTCTGCAGCGCCTTCTTCAGGAGCGGTCTCTTCTGCCGGTGTTTCTTCAGCCGGAGGAGTGTTCTTTGCAGCAATTGCAGCAGCTCTTTCCTCTTTCTTTTTAGCCTCAGCAGCTAACGCAGCCTGCTTAGTTTCCTCTTTAGTTTTCACCAGGCCTTCTTTCTTACCAGTGATACGGCCTTCTTTAGCAGATAACCACTCGTTGAATTTAGCTTCAGCCTGTTCAGGCGTCAATGCACCTTTCTTCACACCACCTTCCAGGTGTTTTTTGTATAAAATACCCTTATAAGAAAGGATAGCACGACAAGTATCGGTTGGCTGGGCACCTTTGTTTACCCAATCCAAAGCTTTGTCGAAATTAATGTCAATAGTAGCCGGGTTTGTGTTCGGGTTGTAAGAACCGATACGCTCGATAAAACGACCATCTCTCGGAGCACGTGAATCCGCCACCACTACATGATAAAAAGGCTTACCCTTTTTACCGAATCTTTGCAATCTGATTTTAGTTGCCATTTGTTTTTAGTTATTTATGTATTCAACATAGTTCCCGGAGTCTCCTGCTGCGGGGCTGCAAAGATACAAATTTATTGAATTAAAAAATGTAAAAGTCTATTTATGAGTAAGTCAGAAAGAAAGCCCCGTTTAGCTATTGATATGGATGAAGTAATTGCTGACCCGATCGCCAAGTTCATTGCCTTATATCACCGGGATTACGGCATCGAGATAGCCGCTGAACTGGAACCCGGAAAGGAGATCCACCAGATGGTTCCCGAGCATATCAACCGCGAATGGTATAGATATATTAATGAAAAAGGCTTTTTCAGGGATCTTCCGGTCATCCCCGGCAGTCAGGAGGTCATTCAGCAGTTACAGACCAGATACGATGTCTATGTTGTGTCTGCCGCAATGGAATTCCCGCATTCCTTACCTGATAAATTTGACTGGCTCGCCGAGCATTTCCCCTTTATCGGGTGGCAGAACATCATCTTTTGCGGTCATAAGATCATTGATGCCGACATTATCATCGATGACCGCATCCGGAATTTCGGAACTTTCAACGGACGGAAGCTTCTCTTCACGTCGCCCCATAATTTACTCCTGACCGAATATGAGCGGGTCAACAACTGGCATGAGGTTGCCTCGAAACTGCTTTAACCTTTTTTCATCGTGCAGCTTTGAATCAATACTTAATTTTCTAATTTAGGAGCACACACACCGTACTAATGGAGAACCTGGACGAACTGCTTCAGTCTATCAATGACGCAGTCTGGCAGATGCATGTGCCTACAAAAAAATTTCTATACGTAAATCAGCGGCTGGCCGACATTTGCGGGATCCCCCTCAGTACTATTCAGAAGGACCCGGAAGCCTACAACGAACTTATTCATCCTGCCGACCGGGCAAGGGTACTTGATAAATTTAAAAAGGCCCGTGAGGGCCACTGCATTGAAACCGAATACCGCATCATAACTGCTTCCGGGATAAAGTGGATACGCCATAAAGAAATGCTGGTATGCGATTCAAATAACAGGTATGAAGTGCTGGTCGGCATCTTTTCGGACATCACCGACATGCTGTGTGCACAGGAAGAGGTACTTAAAAGTAAAAAGAACCTGGATGCGCTGATCAATAACACGTCGGACCTGATCTTTTCGATAGACCGCCAATACCAGCTTATTTCCGCCAACACTGCGTTCCTGACACGGATTGAAACTTTTTCGGGCGTTAAACTGCGGCCGGGCGATGTCTTGCTGAACCCGAACAGAGGCTCGGGCCTGATGTTAAAATGGAAGGAATACTACGACCGTTGTCTAAGGGGTGAAAGCTATTCGATCATAGAAGAAACGAATGTCGGTTCGTTCCGTTCGATCTCAAACGTTAACTTCAACACGATGTATAATGACAGGGGGGAGGTGACCGGCGTTAGCTGCTTTGTTCACGACATTAATCAGCATATTGCAAACCAGCGGCAGATCCTCGCCCAAAACAGGCGGCTGCGGGAGATTGCAGCACTGGCTTCGCACGACATCCGGGGGCATGTGACCTCAATATTGGGACTGTTGAACCTCTTCGATAAAAATAACCTCTGTAATCCCGAAAATGCAGAGCTCTTAATGTATCTGGAAGTAGCCTCCAACAAGCTTGACGCGGTGATCCATAAGATCGTAGACGCGTCAAAAGAAGTCGGACAAAAGGAACTATGCTAAACTCCGTTCTATGTAGTCGATCAGGGAGTGGATCACTTTAATATGAACCTCCTGAGCCCGGTCAGCAAAATCCGAATAAGGCGCCCGGATCTCGACATCACACACCGAAGCCATCTTCCCACCTGATTTACCCGTTAAGCCGATCACCTTAATGCCCTGCTTCCGGGCGGATTCGATCGCATTAAGAACATTTTCAGAATTCCCGCTGGTACTGATGGCGAATAATACATCTCCGTGTTTTCCAATGGCTTCTACCATCCGCGAGAATACATACGCGTATCCGTAATCATTACCTACGCAAGATATATGAGAAGGATCGGAGATAGAGATCGCAGGCAAAGCAGGCCGGTCATTACGATACCGGCCGGACAGTTCTTCGGCAAAGTGCATTGCATCACACATTGAGCCGCCATTACCACAGGAAATGATCTTATTCCCTGATCTGATCGCTTCGATCAACAGGTTTCCCGCCGTTTCTACCCTTCGGAAGTTATCATCGTCAGCCAGAAAAGTATCCAATACCGTCCGGGCGTCCAGAAAATGTTGTTTGATGCCTTGCATACTGCCGGTTTAAAGAGAAAGTATCTCGACGATCTTTAAAAAATTGGTATTTACTTCCTTGATATGCTTAATAGCGCTGTCGAACGGCGTATAGAAGATCTCGTTGTTTACGATACCGATCATTTCGCCTCTGCGTCCTTCCAGGAGTGACTCAACCGCAGCAACACCTAACCTGCTTGATAACACGCGGTCCATACACGTTGGCTTGCCCCCACGTTGAATATGACCGAGGATCGAAACCCTTGTATCGTAGTTGGGGAAGCGGTCTTTTACAATTTTGGCCACTTCAAAGGCGCCACCGGCCTCGTCACCTTCAGCTACGATAATGATCTTTGAAGCTTTGTCTTTACGGCCTTTATCCAGGCGATCGAACAATGCATCAGTATTATTCCCTGTTTCCGGAATCAATATTGCTTCCGCACCTGAGCCGATCCCGCTCCGCAAAGCGATCAGGCCGGAGTCACGGCCCATCACTTCTACTATAAAAAGGCGGTCGTGCGATTCGGCAGTATCCCTGATCTTGTCAACCGCATCCACTACCGTATTAATTGCGGTGTCATATCCGATCGTAAAGTCGGTACCCACCAGGTCGTTGTCAATTGTGCCGGGCAGCCCCATTACCGGAATATCGAATTCCTGAATAAAAATATTGGCTCCGGTGAACGTTCCGTCTCCGCCGATCGCAACCAACGCGTCAATTTCGTTGGCCTTCAGTTGATCATATGCCTTTTGCCGTCCTTCTTTGGTCCGGAACTCACTGCTCCGGGCAGTTTTCAGGATAGTTCCTCCGCGCTGGATAATATTTCCTACCGACTTTCTGTCCATGGAAAAGATGTCTCCGCTGATCATCCCTTCATAGCCACGCATTATACCGGCAACTTCAAGATTATAATACAGCCCGGTACGCACCACCGCACGGATTGCCGCATTCATTCCCGGCGAATCCCCGCCCGAGGTAAAAACTCCTATTTTCTTTATCTGGCTCATGCTATTTATTTAAGAAGGCTGATTTGCCGTTGTCTAAAAACCTGATGTAATTGTTCACGTTAAGATCAAATGCCTGAGGCGGCGTCAGTGTTTCGCCTTCAGCATTCACAATTACATAATAAGGCTGCGAATTTGTATTGTACTTACTTGCCTGCAGGTCACTCCACTTTTGTCCGATGGTTTTGATCTTTTTACCAGCCGCAGTCGTGTAGACCTCATTCCCGGCTAACGCCGTCTTGTCATCAACATACAGGGAGATGAGCACATATTCTTCCTTTAGTCGCTGCAAAACCTCCGGCTCCGACCATACACTGGCTTCCATTTTTCTGCAGTTGGTACAGCTCCATCCCGTAAAATCGATCAGAACAGGCTTGTTAACCTGTTTGGCATAGGCCAGTCCCTGTTCATAGTCATAAAAAGCGTCCAGCCCGTGAGGTGCATGGAACAGGTTAGCATATTTCTTTCCTGCCGTTTCTTTGGCCGGAGATGAACCGGCGTAGGTCATTGTAAGATCGAAATCCTGTGTAGGCTGAGGTGGCAGCCAGGCACTGATCGCCTTCAGCGGCGCGCCCCATAATCCAGGGATCATATACAGCGTGAAGCCTAAAGCCAGCATCGCAAAAAATAATCGTGGCAGCGAAAGAAACGTTTGCTCACTGTCGTGCGATAGCCGGATCTTACCGAGAAGGTAGAAGCCCAGAACACCAAAAATAATGATCCATACGACCAGGAACACATCCCTGTCAAACATCCCCCAGTGGTAGGCCAGATCAACATTCGACAGAAACTTAAATGCAAGTGCCAGTTCAAGGAAACCGAGAGAAACCTTTACCGTATTCAGCCAGCCGCCTGACTTCGGCATTTCTTTGAGCCAGCTCGGAAAGATGGCAAATAACGTGAACGGAATAGCAAGTGCTGCCGAAAAACCGAGCATACCCATAGCGGGACCCAGATAAGTGCCTTTCGAGACCGCTTCTACCAGTAAGGTTCCGATAATAGGCCCTGTACATGAAAAGGATACCAATGCCAGGGTGAACGCCATGAAGAACAAGCCGATCAGTCCGCCCTTGTTCGACTTTTCATCCATTTTATTAACCAGCGCCGACGGAAGGGTGATCTCAAACGCCCCGAGGAACGATATCGCGAAAACGATCAGGATCGCAAAAAATATCAGGTTGAAGGTGGCACTGCTGGCCGCCTCATTTAATGCTGAGGAGCCAAAAAGAAAAGTGATCAGTAATCCCAGCAGCACATAAATAACGATAATAGAAAGGCCGTAAAGAAAAGCGCTTTGCACACCTTTTGCCTTTGAGCCGGACTTTTTTGTAAAGAATGATACCGTAAGCGGGATCATCGGATAGATACACGGCATGAAAAAGGCTGCGAGTCCGCCTAAGAAGCCCGCCAACAAAATACCCCAAAGCGATTCGTCAGCGCCTTCATTGACAGGCTTTGACAAAACAGGAGAAGAAGCCGGAGCAGCTGCGGAAACAGAATCGGTTGTATCAGCTGAAGCCGCTGCCATAATCGTATCAGGCAAGGCGCTCTCCTCCGGAGCCTCATTTTGAGGTTTTTCCGTTGCAGGGGCAGATGCAGCGACCGTACCCGCCGATGCAAGGTCTACCGGAATTTTGAACTCAACCTCGGTCGGCGGCAAACAGCGCTGATCATCGCAAACCATGAATTCCAAAACGCCAGAAACAGTTGCCTTCGGCGCCTTTAACTTAATTCGCTGCTTAAATACCACCTCATCCTCATGCCAGGCGATCTGCATACTGAAATTCGGGTCAAATGCGGCCACGGCTTTCGGTGTCTCGGATACCTTACCGGATAATGTGTATGGTCCCGGAGCAAATTTGAATGACGTCGGAATGGGGCCGCCCTCTTCAATAAACTGAGAATAGACATGCCATCCGGGTTCGATGGTCGCCTTTATGATAAGATCCGCCTCCGTATCGCTAATCTTCTTTGACGAAAAGCTCCAGCTTACCGGATCCAGAATTTGTGCCTTCCCGGCAAAGGAGGCAACTAGTAACAGAATAAAAATCAGAACTCTTTTCATCATCATAAATTAATCGCTAAGGTATTCAATTTCTTTTAAGCCGAACCGGCAGGTGTCCCCATTGAAGTCCACTTCCAGCAAACCGAGCGGATCGGTACCCAGGATCTTTCCCCTTTTTATCTCATCACCGGTCCTAAATCGGGCATCTATGCCTTTTTTATACAGACAGCTTTGATATTCCATATCGAGCAGATCCGCTTTTCCGGCCTTCAACTGCAAATACCGCACTTCTATGGCAGCGCAAATCTCGGAGAGAAGCCGCTTCAAATCATAATCCCTTTGTAAGATTTTCTTAAAAGATGTAACGTTCTTAACAGGTTCAGGGTATTCGATCTGATTAACATTCAGCCCGATCCCGATAACGGAATATTTCATCCTGTTTCCCTGAATAATATTTTCGATCAGGATCCCGCCGATCTTTTCATCCCCGACCATACAGTCATTTGGCCATTTGATGGTCGCCCTTTTGTCAAAATATCGCGACAGCGTATCATAGAGTGCCAGGCTCACCGTTTGGTTCAGAGAAAACTGTTTATCAACCGGCAGAAAAGCAGGCATCAGCAGGATACTGATGGTTAAGTTTCTGCCAGGCTCGCTTGTCCATCGATTGCCCTGCTGACCACGGCCAGCATATTGCTCTTCTGCCATTATTACAGTCCCTTCCGGCAATGGCGCAGAATTTGACAATGCATGTTTGAGCCAGGAATTTGTTGAATCGACTGAGGGGAGTGAAACGATATTCAGACCAACAAATAATTGTGAAAAAATGTTATTTTGCAAAGTACTGTGCACCAAATTTCAAAACTAAATTTTTTAATGATAAAACGGAAAGTCCAAGAATCAACATACATTTCTGAAATAGCCATTCATGGAATTCAAGAGAAAAAGGGAAATGAGATCGTAAGATTAGATCTAAGAAACATTCACAGCTCAGTAGCTGATTATTTTGTGATCTGCCATGCCGGATCATCCACCCAGGTAAAAGCTATAGCGCAAAGCGTTGAAGACGAAATTTATAAAACACTAAAACAAGAGCCGATTAGAAAAGAAGGCCTGCAATACGGCGAATGGATCCTGCTTGACTACGTTGACGTAATTGTTCACATCTTTAAGACCGACAAGCGTGAATATTATGGAATAGAAGATCTGTGGGGAGATGCAGAAATGCAATTTTACAAGAGTGCATAAAATATTAACTAATATTGTCACTCGCTACATTACATATCTTGTTGGAACAACTGAAAGATGAAAGAGAACAAAGTACAGAAAAAACCTATAAAGAAGATCCCCGGTAAAAAGATCGTACCCAAGCCGCCGAGATTTAATATCATGTGGCTTTATGCTGCAATTATAATCGGCTTGTTTGCGGTACAGTATATGTTTAACGGCAACAGTGCGAAAAGCATTAACTATAAGCGCTTCGAAACAGAAATGCTTGCGCCGGGGGATGTGGAGAAACTGGTGGCGTATAAAAATCAGGATCTGGTAACCGTCGAGGTGTTTATCAAGAAAGATAAGCTTAGCCAGCCTAAATATGATGATATACGAAACCGCAGCAGTTTCAGCATGTCATCCAACAACCCGCATTACTATTTCACAGAGGGTTCAATAGATGGCCTGCAGGCAAAACTTAAAGAAGCGGAAAAAACGGTTCCCGTAGCACAGCAAACGCCCCTCTATATCGAAAACCGTGAAAGCCCTTGGGCCGGCTGGTTCATGACTATTATTTTACCCGTACTGCTGTTGATCGGTTTTTGGGTATTTATCATGCGCCGTATGGGCGGCGGTTCTGCCGGTGGTGCAGGCGGCCAGATATTCAATATCGGGAAGTCAAAAGCTACACTGTTCGATAAAGAATCACAGGTGACGGTCACCTTCAACGATGTTGCCGGCCTTGAAGAAGCCAAACAGGAGGTAATGGAGATCGTTGATTTCCTTAAAAACCCTAAAAAATATACCAACCTTGGCGGTAAGATCCCGAAAGGAGCGCTTCTTGTCGGCTCACCGGGCACCGGTAAAACACTGTTGGCCAAAGCCGTAGCCGGCGAAGCGCAGGTTCCGTTTTTCTCCTTATCTGGATCGGATTTCGTGGAAATGTTTGTGGGCGTCGGAGCATCACGTGTACGCGATCTGTTTAAACAGGCCAAAGACAAAGCGCCTTGCATCATCTTTATCGATGAGATCGACGCTATTGGCCGTGCCCGTGGAAAGAACAACATTGTTGGCGGTAACGATGAACGTGAAAATACGCTGAACCAGCTGTTGGTAGAGATGGATGGTTTCGGTACCGACTCCGGAATTATCATCATGGCTGCCACCAACCGGCCTGATGTGTTAGACTCAGCTCTTCTGCGTCCCGGACGTTTTGACAGACAGATCTCCATCGATAAACCGGACCTGGTTGGACGTGAACAGATCTTTAAAGTACACCTTCAGCCATTGAAGCTGGCCGAAGATGTCGATCCGAAAAAGCTTTCGGCTCAAACGCCGGGCTTTGCCGGTGCTGAGATCGCGAATGTTTGTAACGAGGCCGCATTGATCGCTGCCCGTCGTGACAAGACAGCTGTTGACATGCACGATTTTCAGGATGCTATCGACCGCGTTATTGGTGGTCTTGAAAAGAAGAATAAGATCATCTCACCGGAAGAGAAGCGGATCGTTGCCTATCATGAAGCCGGACACGCAATTGCCGGTTGGTTCCTGGAACACGCTGACCCTTTGGTAAAAGTGTCCATTGTTCCACGTGGAGTGGCGGCGTTGGGTTATGCACAGTATCTGCCGAAAGAGCAGTTCCTGTACACTACAGAACAATTGCTTGATGGCATGCGCATGACCATGGGCGGCCGCGTAGCGGAAGATATTGTATTCGGAAAGATCTCAACAGGAGCTCAAAATGACCTTGAACGGATTACCAAGCTATCCTATGCCATGGTCACCATTTACGGAATGAACCCAAAGGTAGGTAACGTATCTTTCAACGATACGCAGGGCGAATACCAGTTCAACAAGCCCTACTCGGAAAAAACCTCCGAAATGATCGATAACGAAGTAAGAGCTCTTATCGACGGCGTTTATCAATCCACTAAACAATTGCTCCTGGATAAACGCGACGGTTTGGAAAAGCTTGCACAGAAACTGCTGGAAAAGGAGATCCTGTTCCAGTCGGATCTTGAAGAGATCTTAGGCAAGCGTCCTTTTGAACATCGCACCACATACGACGAATACGTGAACGGAGCAGTGGAAGAAGGAGTGGTTGACCACAACCGTGATCTGGCCGAAAATCGATCCACGCCAGCTCAATAACATTTAAATCTTCTAAATTTGTCACGCCGGAGAAAGATCATCTCCGGCGTGATTTTTTTACGACCAGCGGTGCTGCCATGAAAGAGACTACTTCAAAAGAAAAGATGCTGAAAAAGATCCGTAAGGCTCTTTTGGAAAAGTGCGACAACCCTTATCCCAATCTTGAAGAAACTCCCGTTTATCCGCCAACAGACGAGTATCTTGAAGTATTATTTGCAGAGCAGCTAACTGCAGTTTCCGGCAAATTCATTTTCTGCGAGGATGAGATCCAGCTGATCGAGAACCTTTTACTTTTAGCCGAAGAAAAAGGATGGCGCAAAATTTATTGCTGGGAGTCCCGGTTACAGGAACTTTTGGCGAAATACGAGTATCCTTTCTATAGCACCGATACCGATTTTGAAAATGCCGAAGTCGGCATTACGCTGTGCGAAGCACTCATTGCCCGGAACGGGAGTGTGATGGTGTCAAATGCCGGAGCAGCCGGGCGCCGGTTAAGCATCTATCCCCATAACCATGTGGTGGTTGCCTACACCTCACAGCTGGTACCCGATCTTAAAGATGGTCTTAAGATCTTAAGGAACAAATACCCGTCAGCGCTACCCACCATGATCTCGAATATTACCGGACCAAGCCGAACCGCCGATATTGAAAAAACGCTGGTTTTAGGGGCTCACGGACCTAAAGAACTGATCGTTTTTCTTATTGAAGGGTAGCCTTTCGGATTTTCGCAGCCACGTTCAGTATTTCAGTGAAAACCTGAAACCATTATAAAACCGATACTGTTACAAGCTTGTAGCACACTCTTGTAATGGACAACGACGATTCATTTATCAAGTATGTTCCAATACGGTCCATAATCAGCTCCCTTCCCGGTAATTTTCTGTTATTGGAGCCGGATGCTCCGAATTTTACAGTAATTGACGCTACAGATGCCTATTGCCAGGCTACTTATACCGAAAAGGACAACATCAAAGGGAAGCACCTCTTTGATGTTTTTCCCGAGAAGGTCGAATCTGAAGATTCCGTTGACGACCTCCGCAGGTCACTCATTCACGTACTAAAGAGCCGTAAAACGGATCAGATGATGGTGCATAAATACGCGATCCGAAATCCGCAGACCGGAACCCTCGAAGAGCGGTTCTGGACGCTCCTTAACATTCCACTCTTAAACGATGAAGGCCATGTATGCATGATCATCCACTCTGCCGTCGATGTGACCTCCGAAACACTGCTGCGAAAAAGTGAACAAAAGGCCAGGCAAAAGGAACGCTTTTATGACCTCATGATGCAGGCGCCTATTGCCATGTGCCTGCTGGAGGGGCCGGATTTGATCATTGAGTCCGCCAATAAGATCATTCTGAACATGTGGGCCAAAACGGAGGAAGCAATAGGACAGTCATTATATGAGGTATTGCCCGAACTTCGACAAAAGCAAAACACCAACGACATCATCACAGCTTACAAAACGGGAAAACCAGTTTACGGTTACCAGGAAGAAATAAGCATAAAAAAGGGCAGCAGAAAAAAAAAGATCTTCATTAACTATGTGTGCCAGCCACTGTTCGAAGAGGGTAAAAAACCGTCCGGCGTTCTGGTCATCCTGTACGATGTTACCGGCCAGGTGCTTGCTGCAAAAAGGGTAGAAGAGAGTGAAAATAAACTTCGGAGCCTGATCGAACAATCCACCTGCGCCATCAGCCTGCTTCGGGGTGAGGATATGGTGTTTGAAATTGCCAATAAGCGCGCCATGGACTCGTTGTGGTCTGGGCAAGAAATAATTGGAGAATCGATGTTCGACGTGCTTCCGCACTGGGCAAGGGATAACATGGCCAAAATTGTGGATGAGATCTATAAAAAAGGACATATTATCCGGGGATACGAAGCGCCGTGGTATAACAATCAGGAAAACCCGGACGATGTTAAATACTATACCTATTCCATCTATCCCTTAATAGAAGCAGGGGCCATCACCGGAACCATCATCATGGCTACGGAAGTAACGGAACATGTATTGATTAAAAAGAAGGTGCAGGAGAGTGAAGAACGCCTTCGTGCAGCGGCAGAGGCCGCCGGACTTGGCTTCTGGAACTACGACCTCATCACCGGTGAAATGGAGTGGGACAACCGATGTAAAGAACTCTATGGCTTGCCTGCCGACGCCCATGTCGACTATAGTGTTTGGCAGAACGCGGTACATCCCGACGACAGGGAAGAAATGCATAATATGGTGGAGTGGGCCAGGAATCCCTTAAGCGGAGGACACTATGATGTCGAACACCGAAATGTTAATGGAGCTGAACGGTGGGTCCGGGCCGTAGGAAAAGTGCTCTTCGACGAAGAGCAAAGACCGTATCGGTTTACCGGCACAACTTTGGATATCAGCGACAAAAAGAAGGAGGAAATCAGAAAAAACGATTTCATCACCATGGCAAGTCATGAGTTGAAGACGCCGTTAACATCAATGAAGGCTTATATTCAGATTCTGATAGCGTCATCGCGAAAAGCAAACAATGAATTTTATGCTACTTCGCTGACCAAGGTTGAGGCCCAGATCAATAAGATAAACCGCATGATCAACGATTTCCTCGACTTGTCCAGAATGGAGCTCGGCACATTGACCTTAAACCGTGAGCGCTTTGAATTAAATGAAGTTATACAGGAGTCCATAGAAGAGATAAGACCGATCGTTACCCATCACAATATAACTTTTATCCCTGTTGAACCGGTATTCCTTTACGCCGACCGGCAGAAGATCGAGGAAGTTATCCTCAACTTCCTGAACAACGCCGTAAAGTATTCCGAAAATTTTCAACCCATTACAGTAAATGTTAAGGTGGGTGACAACTTCGCCACTGTTTCCGTGATTGATGAAGGTATTGGTATCCCGCGGGAAGATCTGGACAAAGTGTTTGATCGCTTCTACCGGTCAGAAAGAGCCAGCAAACATGGGTTCTCGGGTTTCGGTATCGGGCTCTACATTTCTGCCGAGATCATTCAACGCCATAACGGCTCCATCGGTGTAAAAAGCGAAGAGGGTAAAGGGTCAGAGTTCCACTTCACGCTGCCTCTGGCCCCGGAGTCAGATATCTGACTCATTCTCCCTATCTTTAGCCATGCAAACCTCCCATGCCGTCTCGTTTACCGCACATCTTACACCCCTTGATGGTCCTATGGTTCACCATGCCATCCCCGTTCCGGAAGAAGTTGCGGCTCAGTTCCGCCAGCCAAAAGGTGCGGTCCGGATCCTTTGTTCGGTGGAAGGACAGGAAGAATTCCCCTGCGCATTAAACCCGCGTGGCGAGGGCTATGTGATCATTGCCAGTAAGGCACTGATCAGGAAACATAAGCTTCATATGGATGTTCCTTTTCATGTTTCAATCCGCAAAGATCTGAATGACGGTCTTTTAATGCCGGAAGAACTCGTTGAGGTCCTCGACCAGGATGAATGGGCTGCCGGACTTTTCGAAAAGCTGCTGCCAGGCCATAAGCGGGGCTTGTTTTACTACATTCGTTCTGCCAAAACTATTGACACCCGCATCAAACGTTCTTTTGAAATTGTAGAGAAACTGAAAACCGGCACACTGCATGTTCAAAATCAAAAACGAGACGATGAATCCGCTGGTTGAAGCGATAAACCGGGTTAGTTCGCTGACGCCAACCGCACAGGAAAAACTAAATAGATGTTCTTCCTCTCAGATTCTGCCAAAAAACACGCATCTCCTGCAAACCGGCAACATTTCCACTCACTTTTACTATATCCACAAAGGCCTTGCCCGGGTTTATTACCACTTCAACGAACTCGAAGTCACCGATTATTTCGCTATCGATAACCAGTTCATCGGTGGGGTGGACAGCCTCTTCACCGGGTTGCCTTCACAAAAGGCCATACAGCTACTGGAGGATTCCGAAGTCTGCAGCATTTCCGCCATTGATCTGGAAAGGTTAAGCGCCGAATATCATGAAATTGAGCGGGCTGGCCGTAAGCTGGCAACTTTTGCGTTTCTGGAAGTGCAAAGGCGTATCGAAAGCATCCGCTTTCATGAAGCAAAAGAACGTTATATGGAGTTAGGAAAAAAATATCCCGGCCTGCTCAACCGCTGTCCGCTAAAATATATTGCTTCATACTTAGGCATTACGCAGGTTACTCTCAGCCGCCTCCGGGCAGAGATCTGATTATTTATCATATGTTAAATGCCGGAATAAACTTCATTTCTGATTTTTGCACCGGAAAACATAGCACATGAAAGCAACCATCGTAGGCGGAGGCATCGCCGGACTGACAACTGCCATAGCATTGAACAAGATTGGCATCCAAACCGAAATATTTGAAGCTGCACCGGAAATTAAGCCTGTAGGGGCAGGACTGGCTCTTTCGGCAAATGCCATTAAAGCCTTACAGAAGATCGGCATAGCCGATACCATTATTCCGTATGGAAGGCTGTTGCCTTATTTCTCTATACATGATAAAAAGGGGAAGGTCATTTCCATGGTCGACAGCGTAGCCATTAGCCGAAAGTTTGGCATGCATAACTTTATGATCCATCGGGCAGACCTGCACAGGGCCCTTTTAGAACAGTTGAATACCCGCACTGTCCACACCTCCAAAAAGGCGATAAACATGAAACGTGATGGCCGGTGCATCCATATATCATTCGCCGATGGGACAGTTCATGAAACCGAAATGCTCATTATAGCCGATGGCATCAATTCGGTTTTGCGGCGTAAAGTGATTCCTGATGCCGCTATCCGCTATTCAGGTTACACCTGCTGGCGCGGACTTCTTACCGATCCCGGTATCTCTATTTCTGGACCAGCTGAAACGTGGGCGCCTGAGGGGCGGTTTGGAATAGCACCGCTTGCGCAAAACAAGATTTACTGGTACGCCTGCATCAACGCCGCAGCAAATGACGCGTCGTTCAGAAACTTCTCAATTGAAGATTTGCACCAATATTTCAAAGATTTCCATAATCCGATACCGCAAGTGCTCGCCGGCACATCCTCAGAAACACTTATTCAAAACGATATTTATGACCTCGAGCCACTCAGCCGGTATGCCTGTGGAAATATCGTTTTAGTCGGCGATGCCGCCCATGCTACTACGCCTAATATGGGACAGGGCGCATGTCAGGCAATTGAAGACGCCGCTATTTTAGCCGATGAGCTTCAGAAAAATGGTGACTTTACCGAAGCTTTCAGGCACTACGAGAAACGGCGCCTACGGCGTACACATTACATTATCAGGCAATCCCGCAAGATCGGCGAGATAGCGCAAATCAAAAACCCGGTTCTGGCCTTCCTTAGAAATACCGCAATACGCTTAACCCCTGCCTTCATCCAGGAAAAGCAATACAGCAAAGTTTATGAAACGGATTTTTAGCGCCGGCGATGCCGAAAACAGTTCCTTATAAAAAAATTTTGCTTAAAGCAGAAAGCCCCCCGGCGGATATGATCTCTTCGCCGGAGGGCTTTCTCAAACTCCAGGGTCACAAACCTACTTGCCTTTCGGTAATCTTCCCTTCAGCTCGGAGATCGGCATACTGATCATCCGCCCTGCAGGTTCTTTTCCTTTATAGGTGATCACCCGAAGCATTGTCGCGTCCGTGGGCGGCACAAGAGGCCCGGTATATTTCGGATAAAAACGATCAGGATACGAGTTGTCAAAACTGTAATAAATATCAAGTCCTTCTATCTCCGTTGCAAGGCTCACCTGAAGTTTCCGGTCCCTGGTAAAGCTCACGGTAAAGATCGGGTCATACACGGCCGGAGAGTACTTGATCTCGGCCACATCAAACCGGTCGAAATGGTGCTCCACCTTTTCGAAGAAGTCCGGCCAGTTCTTTTTCTCTTTCGGCGACCAGAGCGACTCCGAAATGGCGAACGCTCTTGGCCAGGTCATATACTCCGCCTGACGCATGTTGTAAACCTGTTCCGTCCATAAGTTGGCCTGTCCGCCTTTGATAAATTTCGGATCGACTCCCGGCGGAAGCGGATCAAATTCATAAGATGTGTTCAGGCGAAGGGTAGCATAGATAGGAGGTTCCATGATCGGATCCGACTGGCGGTAATCCAGGTACGCATAGGTGGTCGGACTCATCACTACCTGATGACCTTTCTTTGCAGCTTCAGTTCCCTGCTTCATTCCACGCCAGCTCATAATGGCAGCAGTTGTGTCGAGGTTGCCGTCCATGATCTCATCCCAGCCGATCATCCTCTTGCCTTTAGACTGCACGATCTTTTCAACCCGTTTGGTGAAGTAGCCCTGTACATCATGCATATTCTTCAGGTTCTCACGCTGCATCAACGCCTTTATCTGGTCGTTCTTCTCCCAAAAGTTATGCGGCGCCTCGTCACCACCCATGTGGATGTATTTGAACGGAAAAAGTTTAGCTACCTGGGTGATCACGGTATCCAAAAACTGGTAGACTTTCTCATTTGCGGGGCAAAGCGTGTTATCAACCAGGGCGATCGGCGGGGCACCGCGCGACCAGTCCATGATCTGCTCACCTGAACGTACACGGTAATTCTCTGCGCCCGGCGTGCACGATAATTCGGGGTAGGAGGCAATGGTTGCCAGACTATGACCCGGAACATCGATCTCAGGCAAAATATCTACGAACCGGTCTTTCGCGTACTCAATGATCTCTTTAATATCTTCGTGCGTGTAGAAGCCCCCGTAGTCTTTCGGTTCATCTGCCGAAGGAGGTGTGAAGGTTCCAAAATTTCCTTCCTTTTTTACCCGCCATGCACCTACCTCCGTTAGCTTTGGCAACCCTTTGATCTCAATTCGCCAACCTTCATCGTCCGTTAAGTGCATATGCAACAGGTTATACTTGTAGCGCACCATATTGTCTATATACTTCTTCACTTCCGCTTTCGTAAAGAAATGGCGCGACACATCGAGCATCAACCCTCGCCAGCCAAACCGCGGATGGTCCGTTATCATGGCGCATGGAATTGACCACCTGACATCCTTGACTACCGTTTCGCTTTCGATCTCTTTCGGGAACATCTGAAGTAGCGACTGCACGCCATAAAAGATCCCGGCCGGTTTATTGGCCCTGATGGTGATCTCCTTTGGCGTGACATATAACCTGTAACCCTCATCGCCGATCGTGGTATCGCCGGTCGCATTCAGCATCAGCTTGATATGCGCCGATGAAGGAGCGCCTACGGTTGTCACCTGATGACCGGTAGCCCCGCTGATACGCTCTTTCAGAAAGGCCACCACCGGCTTCAGGTCCTCATGCGGACCGACCTGTATCTCAACATCCTCCGGCAGCACAAACTGCCCCTCATTTTTGACAACCAATACCGGTTCCGGTATAATGGCTATCTGCTGCCTTCCGTTCTGTGCAAATGCTCCGTGCCACAGGCAAAAGAAGACCGCCAGCTGAAATAGTTTCTTCATATGTGTAAGGTTTAGAAAAGAAACGGGAAAAATAGGGAATAATTTTGGGAAGCAGCCACGCACTTATATCGTGCCGCATACAGCCAGCATTTCTGAAAGCGTAGTGCTGCCGGGGCCCGGTCAGGTCTCGCGGCAGCGTTTTTACAGACTCTGAAAGAGGCTTGTATTAAGGTCTTAATACAGCGCCGGCAATACCTGGCCTAATTTGCCGGCATAACCTTTAAGGAACTCGGGTAAAGCGGAAATGTTGGTGTCCCTCTTTTCGCATGATGTGGAAAACAGCGCAATGGTCAGGCATAACAACAATGGCTTTAAAATTTTCATCTGATATTTATAATCCTTTACGGAGCTAAAGCACGAAATGCTACAGCCAGGTATTAATTAAAACAACCACCATAAAATGATATTGTGCAGGCTTTGCAATTACTAATTATTTTAGCATTTTTGTAACGTGTCGCACGCAGAGAACAAGGAATACTTCAAGGGCAGAGGAGCGCAGATCAACACGCACAACCGCTTTAACAGCAACAGATACGTAACTGAACATATCGAAGGCCTCGATGAAGAACTTTACGAAAACACCAGTACACAGCTCTTTTACGAGACCCCAAAAAAGATCATCAGTACTTCCAATAGTCCTGACCTCTCTTTTATGCATTCCATTAATCCTTACCAGGGATGCGAGCACGGCTGCCTGTACTGTTACGCGCGCAATGCACACGAATACTGGGGCTTCAGCGCGGGGCTGGACTTCGAGCGAAAAATAATCGTCAAAAAAAATGCAGCGGCTCTGCTTGAGGAACAGCTCAACAAGCCCGGGTATCAGCCTGCCGTGATCATGCTGTCCGGCAATACCGACTGCTACCAGCCCATTGAGCGGAAGCTCAGAATAACCCGCTCACTACTGGAAGTTTTTCTGAAATATAAGCACCCCGTCAGCATCATCAGCAAGAACAACCTGATCACCCGGGATCTCGATATACTGGAGGAACTGGCGAAGTACGATCTGGTGCATGTTGCCGTTACGATCAATTCATTAAATGAAGACCTGCGCCAGAAGCTTGAGCCCCGTACTGTGACAGGCCGGAGGCGCCTTAAGGTCATTACCATGCTTAACAGCATTAACGTACCTGTAAGGCTTATGATGGCGCCTATCATCCCGTTCCTCAATAGTGATGAAATTCCTGACGTCATCAGGTCCGCAGCCGATGCAGGAGCCAGTGCTGCATCGTTTACGATGGTCCGGTTAAACGGCTCGATCGCCGAGATCTTTACCGACTGGATCCGAAAAGCCTATCCTGACCGCGCCGCCCGCGTCCTTCATGCGATAGCTTCCTGCCACGGCGGCAAGCTCAACGACAGCCGCTGGGGAAGCCGGATGATCGGCGACGGCCACATAGCCGAAAGCATCCATAAACTGTTCAGCATATCGGTCAACCGCTTCATGAAGGGCAGGTGCATGCGGCCAATCAGCGTTGACCATTTTGCTCCGGCCGGCGGTAAGCAGCTGGGATTGTTTTGAAAAAAATTCACACAACACCCTGATTAGCAAAATATATTTTTAGATTTATAGCCTATACCGTTTCTGTTTTCGGTATAAATAGCCTATGAATACGATCAAATCCATTATTACCGCTACCGGATCATACGTCCCGGAACTTATCGTTGCCAACGATGAGTTTTCAGAACACCGGTTCTTTGAAAAATGCGGTACACCTATCGAGCGGGAAACAACCGATATCATTTCAAAATTTAAAGACATCACCGAAATTGAGGAGCGCAGATATGCGCCGCAGGGACAGGTGGCTTCAGATCTGGGATATCTGGCAGCGCTTGACGCGCTGACCTCTTCTTCAACTGATCCCGAAACGCTGGATTACATCATTGTTGCACATAATTTTGGCGATATCGCACATGGCGACACCCGTGTGGATGTGCTACCGACAATGGCAGCAAAAATCAAACATAAGCTCAGGATCAAAAATCCTAACTGTGTAGCCTATGACCTTCCGTTCGGCTGCCCGGGCTGGCTTCAGGGAATCATCCAGGCAGATTACTTCATACGGTCAGGAGATGCAAAAAAGGTCATGGTCATCGGAACCGAAACCTTGTCAAGGGTCACCGATCCGCATGATCGCGACAGCATGATCTATTCGGATGGTGCGGGCGCAACTATTCTGGAAGCTGCAACAGATCAGCGCGGCATTCTCGCACATAAGACGCAGTCGCATACCGAAGCCGAAGCCTATTTTCTCTATTCCGGAAAATCAAGCAATCCCGGATACCCGGGAGAAGAGTTATTTATAAAAATGGACGGCCGAAAGATCTACGAGTATGCACTCTCAAATGTTCCCGTCGTAATAAAAGCTGCCTTAGACAAGAGCGGATTAAGTATCCGTGATGTGAAGAAGGTGCTGGTACACCAGGCTAATGGCAAGATGGACGAAGCTATCTTGAAACGGCTTTTCAAATTGTACGATATCACCGACGTCCCCGATGGAATAATGCCCATGACTATTTCAAAGTATGGCAACAGCTCGGTCGCTACCGTACCCACGTTGTTAGATGAGATCTTAAAAGATAAGATCGACGGTCAGAAGATCAATGATGGCGATGTCATGGTCTTTGCTTCGGTCGGGGCAGGCATGAACATCAATGCCGTGGTCTATAGAAATTAAGAAAGGTTCCACAAAAAAGGCTCCGGTTTCCCGAAGCCTTTCTTTATATTTTTCGCTTTACGCTTATGCGTTCTCGCTTTCCTGATGAGCCAGTGCCTCATCTACAAGGATGCGTCCGCAATGCTCGCAAACGATAACTTTTTTGCGCTGACGGATATCCAGCTGACGCTGAGGAGGGATCTGGTTGAAACAGCCTGAACATGAATCACGCTGGATGGTTACAACAGCCAGACCATTTTTGGCATTCCGGCGTAAACGATTGTAAGCGATCAATAACCGCTCCTCGATGTGTTTTTCAGCTTCTTCTGCTTTGGAAGCAAGGTCTTCCTCCTCTTTCTGAGTTTCACCGGTTATGGTTTCAAGCTCGTCTTTCTTAGCCTGAAGATCTTTTTTTCGATCCTCAAGGTCAGCCATCGCTTTCTCGTAAACCTCCGTTTTGCTGTTGATCTCAAAACCGTGTTCCTTGATCTTTTTCTCGCAAACCTGAATCTCTAACCCCTGGATCTCGATCTCTTTCGAAATAGCATCATACTCACGGTTGTTTTTTACATCATTAAGCTGAGCCTCATATTTTTTGATGGCCGACTGAGATTCCTTGATCATGTTCTTGCGGGTAACGATCGCATCCTCAAGGTCATCCAGCTCGCCTTTGATCTTTTGTATACGGGTTTCCAGACCGGCAACTTCATCTTCAAGATCAGAAACTTCCATCGGAAGCTCGCCCCGCACCTGACGGATACGGTCGATTTTAGTGTGAATCGTTTGAAGATCGTATAGAGCCTGTAATTTTTGTTCTACGGTTTGTTCCATTAAATCAGATAATTTATGGGGTTTGTATTGTTTTCAGTTAAATGGATTGCAAAAGTAGGAAATTTTTTCGTAATAATTTCCAACAATAAGTGCTGTGTAAACTGCTCACTTTCAAAATGTCCCACATCGGCGATCACCACTTTTCCATCCGCGTCAAAAAACTCATGATACTTGTAATCGGCCGTAATAAAAACGTCTGCACCGGCGCCTATGGCAAACGGCAATAAAAAGCTTCCCGCACCTCCGCAAACCGCAACCCGCTTCACCTTTTTACCGCGCAGCGCCGTATGGCGGACAACGGAAGCCTCAAGTTCCCGTTTAACACGCTTCAGAAAGTCCATCTCATCCGCCTCTTCCTCCAACGTACCAACCATTCCGGATCCGACCGAACGGTAACTGTTGGATATCGGATACAGGTCATAGGCCACTTCCTCATACGGGTGCGCCTGCTGCAGCGCCGTAAGCACCCTCCGTTCAAGGTTTGCCGGATAGATGGTCTCGATCCTCACTTCCGCCTCCTGATGACGCGCGCCGATGGCGCCGGCATAAGGGTCCGCTCCTTCCCCGGCAGTAAATGTCCCGATCCCTTCGGTGTTGAAACTGCACTCCGAATAGTTACCAATTCCGCCCGCGCCCGCCGTGAACAGCGCTTCTCTCACCTTTTCAGCATGCGAAGCCGGGCAAAACGTTACCAGCTTTTTCAACAACCCTTCTTTCGGCTTCAGGATGGTGCAATCCTTGATACCGATCTTATCGCAGATCTTTTTATTAACCCCCTCGAGAACGTTGTCAAAATTTGTGTGAATAGCGTAAAGGGCAATGTCGTGCCTGATCGCCTTCATCACCACCCGCTCAATATATGACCGGCCGTTAAACCTCTTCATCCCCCGGAACACGATCGGATGATGTGAGATGATCACATCGCAGCCTTTTTCAATGGCTTCATCCACAACAGCCTCTACACAGTCCAGCGAGATCAGGGCCAGGGAGATCTCCCGTAACGGATCGCCAACGATCAAGCCGGCATTGTCATAGTCCTCCTGGTAAGATAACGGGGCGATCGTTTCTAAAAAATCAGTAAGCTCCTTTAGTTTCATAATACAGGCTTCCTATTGAAGCCACCTCCAAATCCGTACAAGTATAGTGAGCAGAACGCTTACGAGTATCATCGTGGTGAGAGGAAAATAAAAGCGAAAGTTCTCCCGCTCAATCCTGATATCGCCCGGCAGGTTGCCGATCCAGTGCAGCTTATTGTGAAAAAAGTATACGATCACACCTACTACAATTATCAGGACACCAATGGCGATAATGTATTTGCCCGTCTCACTGTTCATCTTCTTTCAGGCTATGTAAGCGGATGCATACCTATTGCCATCTGAGCACTTTCGTAAGCTGCCTTTTGATTGTATTCAATAGCCAGCGAACGATGGTTTACCAGGTCAACAATAGTACCGATAAAGCACAGTCCGAAGGTTAACAGATATAGAATGCCCATGCCGATCTGGCCCAGCACGAACCGCTGGACACCGGCAATAACCACAAATCCGAGCAGCGTGAAGAGCAAAATCTCCTGCGGACTTTTTCTTTTACCGCTGTAGAGCATCACAAAAGATTGCGCCTGTTTTTCGTTCATGCCGCCCATTACCTGTTCCAGGTACTGAAATTCTTCGGCCGTTAAGCCATTAATGTTCAATAGTAAGTGTTTATACATCCGATAGTCTTTAGCTGACAACTAAAGTTAACACGAAATTTCTGAATAACTGAACGATCCGGAAAAAGAGGATCATTAATGCCGGCAGGCCAAACCAGTGGAATCTCAGCGACGCAACGAGATCGCCATGCAGAAGGGCGCCGACAGATCTGCCGAGACCGCAGCCGGGGCACCATTCCAAGCCAAGTTGTGACAACGGACAAAGGGTAAAATGTGCGACCGAATCGTTCGCCGCAAAAAAAAGAAGGATCAAAGCCGTTATCCAGCAGAGCAGCTCCGCCGGAAATCTGGGTCTCATCACAGATTTCGCTGTTTGTTCATCAATATCAAAGATATAGCTAATGTAAACAAAACGCCCACAAATCCGGCTCCCCCGATCCGGCCCATATAATCCATATCACGGAATGCATTATTAACATACCCGTTGTAAACTGTCGCAAAGAAAGCCGTAATGACCGCGCCCACCAGCATGATCTTAAATCCTTCAAAAAGCCCCTCAAAAAATTCCATCTTTCCGCCATTGTAGTTATCCCGGAAATTCTTGATGCCAAGATACAGGCCAACGGCGGGTATGATCACCGAGAGATACTCCAGCAGCGAGATCTGATCTGACTCAGGATACGGACGTTCATACACTCCTGCAAAATGCAGGATAAGTATCCATATTCCGCTAAATACGCCTATTAATATTCCATATCTGATCGCATTTTTCATCTATCGAAGTTTAAGTTGCTTAGTGCCGGTTTCTGATACCCAATTAACAAATGTCTACTACAAGTGTTTCGGCGCGAATTAGTACAAACTTTTAAAGAGCTACTCTTGTATATTTGCAACGAACGATCAGATCAGTGAATATCCGCGAAATACTTAATCTCTATAGATCCGATTCCCGGGTCGCCGGCCTCGCTGCCGCTCTGAACCGGAGCAAAGCTCCGCGGATACACCTGCGCGGTCTTGTAGGGTCCAGCGATGCGTTAACAGCTATTGCTTTATATTTCCTGCAGCATAAGCACATAATCTTCGTAGTTCCGGACAGGGAAGAAGCCGCCTATTTTCAGAGCGACCTTGAGAACCTGCTCGACAAAGAGGTCCTGTTATTTCCGTCCTCCTACCGTAAATCATTCGATTTCACCCAGGTAGATAGCAGTAATGTCCTGCAGCGGGCGGAGGTCCTTAACGAGCTGAACCATGCCACCGAATTCGGCCAGCTCATCGTTACTTATCCCGAGGCGCTTGCGGAAAAGGTGATCAATCGGGAGGCGCTTGAAAAAAACACCCTCGAGATAGCTTCCGGAAACAAGCTCAGCATTGACTTCATCAATGAATTCCTGATCGAATATGACTTTGAACGGGTCGACTTCGTTTATGAACCCGGGCAGTTCTCGATCCGCGGCGGCATCGTTGACATTTTTTCATTCTCGCACGACCTGCCATACC
>DASWXL010000075.1:0-7306 GCA_036405495.1 Sphingobacteriaceae bacterium
TCAAGAGGTTCAAGGGCATTTGTTAAGACGTCGGCTGAGCAGGGCAGTTGCAGACGTCCATAAGTATTGATCGATTCGTCGAGCAGTTTGAAAGGTTGCTCGTCGAGCTGATATTTCTCCATCAGCCAGACCGGAAATACAGGGATCAGCGCGTCACCGGTAGTGATCTTTTTGCCTGACAGAAAGCAAATATCTTTAGAGAAATTGAGGGTATCAAAAGGATTATACTCCAGCTTTGCCATGGCGGCAAAATTAGCATAAAGCAGCGCCTTATTTGTATTTCCTGCGTAATTCTTGTGAAAGTCTGCCGGTCATTTCTTCCCTGGACAAGGCCAGTAAAATATCGTCAGTCGTCGGATCAACAATATCTCCTGCGGTCATGATCGACGGATCGACAGCCCGGCGGTCGCCCTGAATGTTTCCCACCTCAATGTTTTGATACGCGTAACGCGGATAGAAGCTTCGTTCAAAAACTGACGGTGAAGGCGTTTTGAACGTGAGTTTTGTTTTGAAGGTAGCATTTGACCTGATCCGTGTCTGTGTGATGTCGACTGTCGCCGTAACGGTTTGGTAGATCGGGTTTCCCTGCGCATTTGTTCCGACTACGACGTTACGCCTGAAAACCCGCCTCGAAGTTTGCTCTTCTTTTGGCCAGATCAGGAGGCTTGTGATATTGAGGTCAAGGATTACCTCCGGATTTTCGTCTGCAGCGACAAGTTCAAGGTCAACGCGCTGAAACTGCTCAAGAGCATTGATCAGCTTGAAGCGATAAATATCCATATTGACAAACCGCAGTTCATGTTCATTTCCGCGTATATTGATCGTTATAGGAACGACCTGCTCCTTGACTTTACTGCCTTTTCTACCGGTCCCGCAACTCATCAGGCCGGCGACAAAAAAGAGTACGATTATTTTAGAAATATAGCGGTGCATGGCTCTTTTTTCAAAGAACATCATACGATGTATTAAAGTTCTGTGCCGGTAAGGTTAAAAATTAGTTAATTAGCAGCTTCAATTTAATAATATGAAGATTTCCTACCGTCCGTTTGATTTAGAGCTAAAATACCCGTTCACCATCTCGCGTTTTTCAAGAACATCTACGCCCATCATGCTGGTTACCATCGAACATGATGGTCTGACCGGATACGGTGAAGCATCAATGGTTCCGTACATGGGTGAGAACGTGGATACGGCCACTGATTTTCTCAGATCCGTTGACCTTTCCTGGCTGAAATATCCATTTGATATGGGAGAGGTAGTTGAGTATCTGGATGGCATCAGACCGGGGAACCCGAGTATAAAAGCGGCCATTGATATAGCGCTGCACGATCTGAAAGGAAAGATCGAGCAAAGGGCCTGTTATCGCTTCTTCAGTGCCGATCCGCAGAAGATGCCTGTTACCACCATAACCATAGGCATTGATACCCCGGAGGTAATGGTCAGGAAAGTGCAGGAGGCGAGCGTTGCAAAGGTTTTGAAGATCAAGCTGGGTCGCGACAATGATAAGGAACTGATCAATACAATACGTTCGGTAAGCAACCAGCCTCTCTATGTTGATGCCAATCAGGGCTGGACCGATAGAGAGGAGGGTTTGGACATGGTTCACTGGCTTCACGAGCAGGGTGTGGTTCTGATCGAACAGCCGATGGCGAAAGACGATCCCGACTCAAATGCCTGGATAACCGAGCGCAGCCCTATCGCTATTGTTGGTGATGAAGCGGTGCAGCGACTCGCCGATGTGGAAAAGGCCAGGGGCGTTTACCACGGGATTAATATGAAACTGATGAAAAGCGGTGGGATGCATGAAGGTTATGAGATGATAACCAAAGCCAAAGCACTTGGATTGAAGGTGCTGATCGGTTGCATGAGCGAAACCAGCTGCGCAACACTGGCAGCTGCTGCACTTGCGCCCCTGTGTGACTGGGCTGACCTCGACGGGCCGTTTTTAACGAAGAATAACCCCTATAAGGACCCGGAATTTGCTGACGGCCGATGGGTCTTGAATAACGATCCGGGACTGGGATTGAAGGAAAAATGAAAAGGATCAAAATAGCCGTGCTATTTAGATCCTTTCTTACCGGCGGGCGTCTTTTGTGAGTTCTTGAATGAACTCCGCACGCTCTTTACCAGCATCACCTTGAAGTAAATAAATATCGCCAGTACGAACAACGCACCTATTGCCAACGGATAATGCTTATTGTTGAAAAGCCAGAACAGGCATAACACGATAGTGATTATGGCAATGTTCAGAAAAATGTTTAAAAGGATCTTCTTTGCCATTAATACACCTGCATTCCCGGCTCAATTTCCGCTGCCCAGGCAAGGATGCCTCCTTTAAGATTGTACAAATTGGTATAGCCTAATTGTTGTTCCAGTTGCATGGTTGCCGCGGCGCTTCTTGCTCCGCTGCGGCATTGCATGATTACCGGCTTGTCGCGGCTTATCTTGTCGGCTTCAAGCACAACCCCGGCAAGGGGAATATTTTCGCCACCAATATTAGACACTTCGTATTCAAATGGCTCGCGGACGTCAATAATTTGAAAGTCCTCATTGTTGTCCATTTTTTGTTTCAGTTCCTGAACAGTAATTTCTTTCATAATGCTGGTTCTTATTTTCAAAGATAAGGCATAATAAACAAATTTGCCGGCATTGCAATTATACTAGGGAAGTTTATTTTCGGCCGTATGTAACATGTTTACCCGATGGTCGTTTTATATAAGATTTTTAGAGTTTTTTACGATTCCCAGGTTTGATGAAGACTATCACCGACTTTTTCTGGTTCTGTTCCGGCACTCACGTCGATACATTGAAGAAATACCCTACAGAGTATAACAAGTATGTGGGTATTGGAGCCACCATATTCTTTACGGCTTTATTTGCCGCTCTTTCTGGTGGCTATGCAATGTATTTTGTTTTCGCCGGAAGTCCGGCAGCCGTATTCTTTGCCTTTTTCTTTGGAATAATCTGGGGACTGGCCATCTTCAATATGGACCGGTACATTGTGTCGAGTATCAGCAAAAGCGGCACGTCGGGAAAGCAGATCATGCAGGCGACACCGCGTATTCTGCTGGCGATCATGATCGGTATCGTGATCTCCAGACCCCTGGAGCTGAAGATCTTTGACAAGGAGATCCGTCAGAAGCTGAAGACGAGCTACCTGAATGGCCAGCGTTCGCGTATCGATACGCTGAATAAAACCTTCGCAACCAAGTATGCCGGAGAGTTTGCCAAGATCAACGAACTAAAGGGTGAGCGCGATTCGCTGGCAAAAGACATAAAGCAGTCGAGATACGTTCTGAATCAGGAGGTGTTCGGTGATAAAACCAACCAAACTTCAGGGATCGTCGGCTATGGCACCTATGCAAAGCAAAAGGAGTCGCTGGTACTGCAGAAGGAGCAGCGGTTAGAAGCCGTTCGCTCGGAGATCTCTCAAATGGAAGGCTTTATCAATGAGCGGAAGGACCTGGACGGTCTTGCGTCGCAGCGGATGTTCAGCGCAAAGCAGCTGGATAGTTTAGCTAACGTTGCCGGTTTTGCCGACAGAAACTGGGCGCTCGGGCAGCTTACCTTTAAAGAAGATGGTACCCGCGATATGGATAATTATCTCGCCATTTCTTTTATCGGGTTCTTGTTTATTCTTTTCGAGTGCTTACCTGTTTTTGTAAAGCTGATGAGCAATCGCGGGCCTTATGACGTAGCTGTATCAAATATCGAAGATGCTGTTATTCATCAATCATATCGCGGAAAGGATTACGATATTGCAGTTACCGATGGCGTACAGGATACCAAAATTGAAAGTGAGATCGAAAAGCAGAAGCAGGTCATCCGGGTCGACACAGCCAGGGAGTTAAGGGATTATAGTCTTGAGTGATCGAGGCGTTGATCTTTCAATTATTCGGTCAGTTGCATCGTTGCGTTCAATTTATCTTTTAGTTAAGCAAGCCCCCAATAAGTGGCGCTGAAATAAGCGCCTTTTGTAGGGTACTTCAACGGTACCTTGAGGGTACTTTATTGGTCTTGGTACCCTAATGCTACACGCAGAACAGCCTCTATATTCTTTTTCGTTTCAGTTTATTTCCGGGCCGATCCAACGTGAATTTTCACGATCTTTTACAACATAGCGGTTGCTGTGTCTGCCTTTTTGAAACTAAATCTTAACTTCACGTTTCAATACATGCAGATGAAGAAATTTTACTTTTTTGCGGCAGTGTTTTTTTCCTTGGGGATAGCTGCTGCTCAGACAAATGCGCTTCAGTATGAAGTATCATTTCCCAACGCCGTTCATCATGAGGCTGAGGTAAGCCTCACCATTCCGCAGATCGGGTCAGGACCATTAAAGGTGCGGGTCAGCAGATCTTCTCCCGGCCGGTATGCAACTCATGAGTTCGGGAAAAATGTGTACGATGTTAAAGCGACTGACGCTTCGGGAAAGAGCATAACGATCAATCAGATATCCGGGGACGTCTACGAGATACCGGAGCCGGGAAAACAGGTAAAGGTTACATATACCGTTTTTGGTAACCATGTTGACGGCACATACCTGGGTATTGACGAAACACATGCCCACATGAACATTCCCGCTACTTTTATGTGGGTGCCGTCGATGACCGACCGGCCGGTGGAGGTCAGGTTCAACGATCTGGAAAAATATGGTTGGAAAGCAGCCACGCAACTTAAGCCGGGTAAGCAAGCCAACATGTACACTGCAGGTGATTTTCAGTATTTCATGGATAGTCCGGTAGAGCTGTCGGCCCACAAGCTGGCCATCTGGAAAGACATAAACCCTGACGGAACAAAGCAGGAGATAAAACTAGCTTCACACACTGCCGACGATAAAGCCGTTGTGGACAACTATGCAAAGATGGTTGAGCGGATGACGGCGGAAGCCAAGGCGGTTTTCGGTGAGCTCCCCCGCTTTGACCATGGAAGCTATGTCTTCCTGCAGGACCTGCATCCTGATAATTCCGGCGACGGAATGGAGCATCGGAATTCGACTGTCATTACCAGCTCGGCCCCGAAGATCGAAGGTAATGAGAACCGGTTACTGGGCACGTTCTCTCATGAGTTCTTTCATGCATGGAATGTTGAACGGATCCGCCCAAAATCGCTCCAGCCTTTTAATTTTGAGCATGCCAACATGAGCAGCGATCTTTGGTTTGCAGAAGGATTTACGCAGTATTATGGTGAGCTTATTCTTAAGCGTGCTAACTTCAGAACGCTCGACGCTTATGCCAATACTCTCGGCGGGCTTTTAAACGTAGTGCTGAATGCTCCGGGGGCACAGATGTTTTCTGCTCCGCATATGAGCCGCCGGGCTGTATTTGCTGATGCGGGAGTGTCTGTAGATCAGAATAACTATTCCAATACTTTTACCTCGTACTATTACTACGGAGCTGTTATCGCTTTGGGTCTTGATCTGCAGTTGCGCAAAGAATTTAATCTGACACTCGATGATTACATGCAGGCGGTATGGAAAGCTCACGGCGTAAAGGAAATTCCTTATACGAATCAGGACCTGCAAAATGTGCTGGCGGGCCTGACGAATAACGCATTCGCTGCTAATTTCTTCAGGCGCTATGTAAACGGAACAGAAAAGAGCGACTATGAAAAGCTGTTGGCCCCTGCCGGGCTGGTTTTGCGCAAAGCGGCAGCCGGAAAGGCGACGTTAGGGTTGCTGCGGTTAGCGCCGAACAAAAATGAGGTAGTAAGCGGAACGCTGAAAGGTACCCCGGCATATGAAGCAGGGATAGAGATCGGCGATGTTCTGCATAAAATCGGTGATGCGGTCATTACCTCCTCGACCGATGTGGAAGCAGCGCTTGAAAGGCGCAAGCCGGGAGATATGGTCACTGTTACCTTTGAGCATAAAGGGACGGTGAAGACGGCAACTGTGAAACTGCAGGAAAATAACAGACTGGAAGTTGTTACCGTAGAAAAAGCCGGTGGCACCCTCACGCCGGAAATGGAAAAATTCAGAAATAACTGGTTATCATCTAAAATAAAGTAATGAAGAGATTAGCAATTGGAGTACTGGCTGTTTCGCTGTTAGGCTCCTGTTCGGCACAGCGGCAGGCAATTGGTCAGCGGGCGATAAAGGATGCAGATATCGAACGTATCATACGCACCCTCGCGTCCGACGACATGCAGGGCCGGGCGACATTCACGCCGGGCATTGAGAAGGCTGCGGCTTTTATAGAAAGCGAGTTTAAACAGATAGGCTTACAGCCTCTGGACGGCGAAGCCGGTTTGCGGCAATCGTTCAGTCTGACAAGAATCCGACCTCAGAGCCAGGTTGTAACTATTAATGACAAGGCGATTGATAGTGAAGACGTCTTTGTCGTTTCCGATAAAGCGTCTGCAAACTGGACGAATGCAACAGAAGGTATTCAGGTTATAAAGATCGGGCCCGGTCAGCAGCTATTCGGCCGTTACCGTGAGATACTTGCTATGAACTCACCGGCTCTCGTGCTGGTGGATCAGCAGTATGCAGACGCTTTTGCACGTTTGCGAACAAATGCTAAGCGCGGACGTAACGTTCAGAAGCGAAATGAGAACTCTGGTGCTGTTTTCGTTCTGGGAGCGGAGGAACCGGCCAGGTTTACGGTCAGTTTCACCAACTCAGTTGAGAGTGCACCACTGTTCAATATAGCCGGAATGCTTCCGGGAAAATCAAAGCCGAACGAAATAGTGGTCTTTTCAGGTCATTATGATCATTTGGGTGTGATAAAACCGGTTGAGGGCGATTCGATTGCAAATGGGGCGGATGACAACGCTTCAGGAACTACAGCTGTAATTACGCTGGCCAGGCACTTTAAAAAACTGAATAACAACGAAAGAACCCTGATCTTTGTCGCCTTTACAGCCGAGGAGATAGGCGGCTATGGGGCCCGCCACTTTTCGTCGAAGGTTGACCCGGATGATGTTGTGGCGATGTTCAATATTGAAATGATCGGCAAGGAATCCAAATTCGGAAAGAATGCGGCCTTCATTACCGGATATGAGCGTTCAGACTTTGGGGAGATCCTTCAGAAAAACCTGGAAGGCACCGAATTTAAATTCCATCCGGATCCATATCCACAGCAGCAGCTTTTTTATCGCAGCGACAATGCCACTCTCGCTGCTTTGGGGGTCCCGGCACACACCATTTCAACAGACCAGATCGATACCGACAAATTTTATCATACGGTGAACGACGAGATTGAAACGCTCGATATTGCGAACATCGTTTCAACTATAAAAGCGATCGCTATAAGTTCGAGGAGTATTGTTGCCGGAACCGATACACCAAGACGGATCCCCAAACTGG
>DASWXL010000076.1:0-7564 GCA_036405495.1 Sphingobacteriaceae bacterium
ATGAAGCATCCGAACGATTAATAGCGCCCTATGCTTTGAAAGAATTTAAAGGCAGGTGGTATGTATTAGGAAAAGATGAGAAGGATAGCGGAATTAAAACTTTCGGCCTCGATCGGATCATTAATATTGAGATCACTAAAAAGAAATTCCCTTATCCGGTAAATTTTGATCTGGCCGATACCTATAAAAATTCTTTCGGCATCATCAGTCCCCCGCAAACAACGCCGGAAAAGATCATCCTGGAGTTCGATGCCGATCAGGGAAAGTACATCAAGAGCTTTCCGCTTCATTCAAGCCAGCAGACCATTAAGGACGATCGGGACACACTATTGGTGAGTATTGACGTGCATGCAACACATGACATGGTCATGGAAATACTTTCTTATGGCAACCGGGTACGAGTAATTGAACCCCAACATTTAAAAGCGACGATCAGAAATATTTATTCAGAAGCTTTAATGCAATATCAATAAGATCGAACACTATTTAATGCAGCGCAAAAAGGCTGCACTCCCCTAAATTTACTTTGTATCTGAAAATAAAAATAAAATGCTGTTAACCATTACCAATCGGAGCTCACCCGCCGCAGACCTGAGCTTTTTGCTGCACAAGCACCCTGCAAAGGTGCAGGAGGTTGAAATAGCCTCCGGAAAAGCGCATATCTTTTATGAAAGGGCAGATGACCAGGCATGCACTGCCGTTCTCCTGCTGGACGTAGATCCGATCGGTCTTGTAAGAAGTGAGGTTCCAAAAGGAAACGACTTTGCCCTTGCGCAATATGTGAATGATCGTCCGTATGTGGCCAGTTCGCTGATGAGTGCTGCTATCGCGAAAGCATTTTCTACCGCTCTGAACGGACGATGCAAAGACCGGCCCGAGCTGGTGGATCAGGCCCTTACTCTCGAGGTGAAGCTGTCGGTGTTGCCCATCCGCGGCGGTAAAGAATTTCTCAGAAAAGTATTCGAGCCCCTGGGGTATAACGTGCAGGTAACCGGTTATCCTTTGGATCCGGCATTTCCCGAATGGGGACAAAGCCGATATTATACCGTGGTGCTGAAAAATAAGATCACCGTTAAGCAGTTGTTGTCGCACCTGTATGTACTCATTCCGGTTTGCGACGACGATAAACACTACTGGGTTACGCAGCACGAGGTTGAGAAACTGCTGGACAAGGGTCGCGACTGGCTGGATACCCATCCCGAAAAAGAGACCATCGTCAAGAGATATTTGAAGCATCAGCGATCGCTAACCAATCAGGCGCTTGATGTCCTGATCAGCAAAAATGAAGAGGATATCACACCAGACGAGGACGATGCTTTAGCGCCTAAAATACACGACCTGCGCCTTACGGCAGCTAAAGACGCGCTGTTACAAGCGGGCTGCAGGCGGGTAGCAGATCTGGGGTGCGGCGAAGGCCGGCTGATGAAACTGCTTGTCCAGGAAAAAGCATTCGAGTATGTACTTGGGATGGATGTCAGCTACAAAGCCCTCGAAAAAGCGAAAGAACAGTTAAACATCGAACGCCTTCCCGAAATGCAGCGGCAACGGTTAGGACTGATTCACGGGTCCTTAACCTATCGCGACAAAAGGATCGAAGGGTTCGACGGCGCCGCATTGGTGGAAGTGATCGAACATCTGGATGAGCACAGGCTTGCCGCCCTCGAAAAGACTGTGTTCGGGTTTGCGAAGCCAGGGATTGTAGTTATAACCACCCCGAACGCTGAGTATAACGTCCTTTTCAAAGATCATGAAGAAGGAAAAATGCGTCATGCCGACCATCGTTTCGAGTGGACACGCCAAGAGTTTGAAACCTGGGCGTGTGGTGTCGCCGCAAAGTATGCCTATGATGTGAATATTTCCCCGGTAGGAGAATCCGATCCGCTGGTAGGCGCATTAAGTCAGATGGCAGTATTCAAATCTAAGACAGAACGTAATCATGAGGGATAATCAAGTAATCAAAGTTCCAGAACTATCACTGATCGTTTTAATTGGTGCATCCGGATCAGGTAAATCAACTTTTGCTGCGAAGCATTTCAAGGAAACAGAACTAATTTCGTCAGATAAGTGCCGTGCGGTGGTGAGCGACGATGAAAATAACCAGCTTGCTTCCGCCGATGCATTTGCACTGGCCCGGTATATCGCCACATTGCGGTTGAAAAACGGCCTTCCGGCGGTCATTGACGCCACCAATGTTCAGGAAGTTGCGCGAAAGGACTGGGTGAAGCTGGCGCGCGAATACCATGTCCTGCCAGTGGCCATTGTTCTGAATATTCCGGAGAAAACCTGTGTGGAAAGGAATGCTACAAGAACCGATCGTGATTTCGGTAAGCACGTGATCCCTCAGCAGATCTCACAATTGAAGCGTAGTCTCAGAAAACTGAAGTCCGAAGGCTTTAGACAAGTTATCGAATTAAACTCTTTGGAAGAGATCGAAGCCGTTACGGCGATCGTTCGCCAGCCCTTATACAACAATAAGAAGGACGAAAAAGGACCTTTTGACATCATCGGCGATGTTCACGGCTGCTACGACGAATTGACGGAGCTGTTAACGACGCTGGGATATGCGTATAACGGGGTGGCATATACGCATCCCGAGGGGAGGAAAGCCGTGTTCCTGGGCGACCTCGTCGACCGCGGACCGAAAACCCCCGAGGTGTTAAAGCTTGTCATGGAAATGGTTGACGCCGGATCCGCTCTATGCGTACCCGGCAACCACGATATTAAATTGGTCCGCTGGCTTAACGGGAAGAATGTAAAGATCAGTCATGGACTGGCGGAATCGATCGCACAGTTGTCGGCCGAAACGCCCGAGTTCAGGAATAAAGCAAAAGCATTTCTCGACGGACTGATCAGTCATTACGTGCTGGATGGTGGAGATCTCGTAGTTGCCCATGCCGGACTGAAGGAAAGCATGCAGGGCCGAGGGTCCGGTGCTGTCAGGGAGTTCTGCTATTACGGCGAAACAACCGGCGAGACCGATGAATTCGGTTTGCCGATACGTCACAACTGGGCTGCGGAGTACGCAGGAAAAGCGATGGTGGTATTCGGACATACGCCGGTGCCATCGCCTCAGTGGCTAAATCGTACCATCGATATCGATACCGGCTGCGTGTTCGGCGGTTCCCTGACGGCGCTCAGGTATCCGGAAAAAGAACTGGTATCTGTCAAAGCCGCAAGGGTGTACTCCGAACCTGTCCGTCCGATCCTTGCTGAACTAGAGTCGAATCTCACGCTTCAGCAGCAATTCGACGACGTGCTCGATATCGCAACCTTTACGGGAAAACAGATTGTGGAGACCACCCATGCCCACAATGTCACCATACGCGAGGAAAACGCCATTGCGGCATTAGAGGTGATGAGCCGGTTTGCATTAAATCCCAAATGGCTGGTGTACCTGCCGCCCACCATGAGTCCTTGCAAAACCAGCGCGGACGGCGGCTACCTGGAATATCCCACTGAAGGATTCGAATATTATCAAAAGGCAGGAGTGCGCAGTGTGGTATGCGAAGAAAAGCATATGGGCTCACGGGCAGTGCTGATCGTTGGAAAGGATGAGGCCGCTATTGAACGCGTTTTCGGTATCACCGGCGAAGGGATCGGAACCATTTATACCAGAACAGGGCGCGCATTCTTCAATGACAAAGAAACCGAACAGGAGCTGTTGAAGCGAGTGAACGAGGCGCTAGCCAAGTCGGGCTTTTACGAGCAGTTTGAAACCGATTGGGTGTGTCTGGATACGGAACTCATGCCATGGAGTGCCAAAGCACAGGCACTCATTGAAACACAGTACGCCCCAGTTGGTGTGGCCGCAACCGAGGCATTGAACGAAACGATGGCGGTGCTGCAAAATGCCTCCCAGACCAATTCCTTGCTTTCAGAGCTGGCAGACCGGTACAGTAAGAAGCTGGAGCAAGTGTCCGATTATAAGGATGCGTATAATCGCTACTGCTGGAATGTGAATTCGCTGGAAGATTATAAGATCGCCCCGTTCCATATTCTGGCAACGGAGGGGAAGGTATGGACCAACGAGAACCACGAGTGGCATATGGAAACCATTAAGTCGTTCTGCCTTGCCGATCCTGCGAACCTGCTGGCCACCCCTTACATCATCGTTGATCTGGAGGATGCCGAAAGCATACACAAAGCTACCGAATGGTGGTTGTCGCTCACTGCAAAAGGCGGGGAGGGGATGGTGATCAAGCCATGGAATTTTATCGAACGCGATAAAAGAGGCATGGTACAGCCGGCTATCAAAGTGCGGGGACGAGAGTACCTGCGGATCATCTACGGACCCGAATATACCACCGAAGAGAACCTGATAAGATTAAGGGAGCGCGCATTGAACGCAAAACGATCGTTAGCGATAAGGGAACTTGCTTTGGGTGTTGAGGGGCTTGAAAGGTTCATTAATAAAGAGCCATTAAGCCGGGTTCACCAGTGTGTATTCGGAGTGCTGGCACTTGAAAGTGAAACAGTAGATCCGAGGTTGTAAATCGCAGATGTTTTATAAAACAAATGTTGCTTCACGAACATCAAATAATATTGGTGGATTTTTGATCTCATACTGTTCATCCACAATACTGGCGTTGATAAAGGTGGTTTTACCGTTGGAATACTGACCGTATGCGCCATGTATGTGTCCGAAAACATGCAGAAGCGGTTTTGTCTTCTTTACCCGCTTCTGCAGATCCTCGCAACCCACGTGATAACCAGGTTGTATATAGTCCAGAATACCATTTGGAGGCCCATGAGTGATCAGGATATCGGTACTTTCTGGAATGAGGTTCCAATGCCTGTCAATCTCCTTTCCTCTGTCCCTGTTAAAGGCCCAGTCAAAGAATCTGGGCGTGACAGGCGAGCCCCAGATGTTGATGCCGTCAATTGTAACTCCCGAATCATTCAAATAAATGATGTTGTCCGGAACTACCTTTTTGATGTAATTATCCGTCTCTTCTTCAAAAAAGAAGTCGTGGTTTCCAGCAATGAATATCTTATGCCGGTAATCGAGTGCGCTGAACCAATTCAGGAAGTCAGCAGTAGACCGCTCACTTCCATCCTTGCTGATATCACCCGCATGAATGATCATATCCGCCGGTGGCAGGTTCTTGAGCAGCCGATGCTTGCCGTGAGTATCAGATAAGGTAAGGATGTTCATGGCATGTGTAAATGGGGGAGTAGTCATTATTTTTACTCCCCAAATGTTCGATAGTAAACTGTTGAAGCAGCTCGCTATGATCCTTGATTGATTCGAATGTGTTGGTTTGCGATTTCTACAAGGAGTTCTTTTAGTCCCTCAGCGAAGATGAATTTGACACCATCCGAATTATTCTGGAGATTTAAGTTGTGTTCTTTCGATGCTTTAGTGACAATAACGATCTTATCAATTATTTTTAAGCCGTCTGCCTCCTGCCAATGGGCTTCCGCCTTGTTTATTTGATCGATTACTTGATTGTGAATAAAGCCGGAATGGTCTTTGACCTGTATTGCGATACCATATGTCGTTCCCGGTATTATTCCGGGGATCCTTATCAAAATATCTGCACCATGGTACTGCTCATTATGCCCCCCTACGTGGACAATATTATAAGAGGATGGCAGCAACTTTTCAAGGCCTGCTACTAATGCATATTCCCATTCTGCACCGTTGAATTGATTAACCATCTTCTCAAACAATTTATCTGAGAACAGTTTTGCATTAAATGTTTCCGAAAAAGCATTTCCGATAGAGCTCTCCATTCGGCTTTTGTAATCTTGTACTTGGGACAGTTTTTCGACTTCAGCTTTTACCAATTGTTCAACATCTGCTTCATAGTGATTGATATTCCAAAAACGCGAAGGGTTTTTTAACGTTGAACGAATGTTGCCGGAAACGTGTTCATTGCGCCTTGTAAATTTTTTTAAATATTTCGCCGGGAAAATGTGTCCATAATCGCCATACTCCGGATGTATGTTAAAATCGTAGCCATCTTTCCAGTCTGCAGTTGCCTCCACAATTGCTACGGACCCCCAGTCGGGTAGTTGTGGGACCAATAAAATGTCTCCTTTCTTTACCAGATTAAACATCGGGCGATTACGGCCCGCACCTTCATCCATTTTTAAGTTCCTTAGATCCTGATCATTGTCCCATCCCCAACCTTGCCGCAGTCTTCCGTCATTGAGCTCGTCAAAAAAAAATTTTCCTAGAGTTTTATTTATTCTGTAGCACCAGTAATTTTTTTTGTTCATATATTTTAATATCAATTTTATCTGTGTATATAGTTTTGTAGCGGCGGATTTTACAAAGCAGGTTCATGTTTTTTACCGTGGGGATTCCTAGAACAACTTGCTGCTGTTAAACCCGTAATGCTTGAATATTTCGTTCCACAATGTTTACACGTGTATTGGGATTTTTCTGATCCTTCATATAAAACATGTTTCTTACCATCCGGATTCCTGCTGCAGGTTGCTGCAGTTAAACCGGAGACACTTGAATATTTAGTTCCACAATACTTACAATAAAAATTAGCCATTATTAGTTGAGATGTTAATTTATTTATTGCCTACTCTATTAAGTTTTCGGCTTCCCTTTTTTTAAGTCGAATTGACGACATCAATGATAATTATTTATTGATTCCCATCTAATAAAATAATTTATTAATTGTTACTCAATCCCATTTTTAGTAATCCAATAGCCGCTGAATAAACGGGAGAATGTAAGACTTTAAACTGATCGTTTTGCAATGTTTTTTTCGAGAGAAACATTTCCGGAGTTCCAATATGAAACAATAATCCGGTAAGCTTTTCACCCAGATCCCGGATGCCAGGTAATCGTGCAGTACCACCGGTAAGCACAACACCGAATGGCAGTTGCTTTGCCAGACCCGTAGTCTGAATAGAAGCAGCGATCATTGCCAGGAGTTCCTCCACACGCGCCTGAATAACAAATGTCAGCCCTCGTCTGGAAATAAGTTTCGACTTCTTACCGTTGAAAAAACTAACCTGGATATGCTCATCCCGCTCCGGCTCACAGGCACTGCCAAACTGCATTTTTAAAAGTTCAGCGCTTTGAAAGTTGAGCGACGCCCACTGCCTGATGTCTTCTGTAATGCTGTTACCACCGATCGGGATAACCTCAACGTGTCTGATCAACTGATTTTTATAAATGATAATACTGGTGGTCGACGCCCCGATATCAACGGCGACTACTCCTTCTTCTTTTTCATCATCGGATAGAACAGCTTCGCCAGACGCTACCGGAACCGGTAATACCTGACAATCCTTTGTTCCAGTATTGCGGGTGCACTGCTTTACATTCTCTATCGCCTTTTCTTCAGCGGTGATGAGCTGGAAGTCGGCCTCCAGCCTGGCACCTGTCATGCCAATTGCATCTCTGATGTCAGCGAGACCATCCACCATAAAATCCAGCGGCTGCATGAAAATGATAGATTGGCCGGGTGGAATGATTGCCCGTCCTACTTCATTTTTAAGTTGCATCAGATCGTGTGGCGCAATCTCCTTTTCCGGATTCCTTCTGCTGAGGATGCCATGATCGCAAAAGCTTTTAATCGAGCCCGAGAGGCCAGCA
>DASWXL010000077.1:0-10201 GCA_036405495.1 Sphingobacteriaceae bacterium
CAAAGGCCATAAGAACTTCACTTTCCGGGTCACCGATGTTCATGGTGTCGTTCCTGAACGTAACGTGATCCAAACCTCAATCGGTGAAGTTGCATATGATTATCTCGTACTTGCAACCGGATCTGACACAAATTTCTTCGGTCAGAAGCAGATCGAGCATTACACAATGCCGATGAAGACCATTCCAGAAGCCCTGAACCTGAGAAGCATGATCCTCCAAAACCTGGAGGAAGCACTTATCGAAACAGATCCCGTAAAAAAGGAAGGCCTTTTAAACTTTGCCGTTGTTGGCGGAGGACCAACCGGCGTAGAATTATCCGGAGCATTAGCAGAACTAAAAAATCATGTCCTTAAAAAGGACTATCCTGAACTGGACATTTCGCAAGTGAACATTTTCCTGATCGAAGGCTCGCCGGTCGTGCTGGGCCCTATGTCTGAGGAAGCACAGAAGAAAGCGTGCGACTTCCTGCAGGAGATGGGCGTGATCGTCATGAACAATGAAAGAGTTGAGAATTATGACGGTGAGCGGCTGTTTCTTGGCGACGGCAAGATCATTCACACAGAAAATGTCCTCTGGTCGGCCGGCGTAAAAGGAGAAGTCCTGGACGGCATCCCCAGGGAGAAGCTTGCCCGAGGCAACCGCATTCAGGTGGATGAGATCAGCCGGGTTAAGGGATATGCGAATATCTTCGCGATCGGCGATGTTGCCTCAATGGTAACGGATGACTATCCAAACGGCCATCCCGGTGTTGCTCCCGCCGCCATGCAGCAAGGTAAGGCCCTGGCCAGGAACCTGCTCCGCATCGTCCGTAACGAGTCAACGGAACCGTTTAAGTACAAAGACAAAGGATCAATGGCAACTGTCGGACGGAACAAGGCGGTAGTAGATCTGAGTTATATCAAGTTTCAGGGCCTGTTCGCCTGGTTTGTCTGGATGTTTGTCCACCTCATGTCGCTTGTAGGATTTCGCAATAAAGTGGTCACCTTTGTTAACTGGATCTGGAGCTATTTCAGCTATGATCGGGGCACACGGCTAATCATCCGTCGTTTCAGCAGAGAATCGATGACAGAAGATACCTTAAGCAAGTAATTTCATTACTTTAGTAAATGAAGCTGATCGAATGTCCACGTGATGCTATGCAAGGCATCCACAATTTCATCCCTACCGAAATTAAAGCTCACTATATGAATTTGCTTTTGCAGGTAGGCTTCGATACCCTGGATTTCGGAAGTTTCGTTTCCCCTAAAGCGATCCCGCAAATGCAGGACACCGCTGAAGTAGTGAAGCAACTTGACCTTTCCCGGTCGCAAACAAAACTTCTCGCTATCATAGCAAATCTTAAAGGCGCTCATCAGGCTGTCCAGTTCGACGAAATAAGCTACCTCGGGTTCCCTTTTTCTGTTTCCGAGACATTTCAGCAGCGGAATACCCATTCGTCCATTGCACAATCACTGGAAACGGTTGAAGAAATATTACTTCTTTGCCAAAAGCATAACAAAACGGCCGTTCTTTACCTGTCCATGGGCTTCGGAAACCCTTACGGCGACGAATGGAATACTGAGATCATGGAAGAGCGTGCTGAACAGCTTATAGACAGAGGCTGCAGCGTCCTTTCCATCGCCGATACGATCGGAGCATCTACCCCCCGGAGCATTGGCTCTGTCTTCCCGGCTTTAGCTCGTCGCTTCCCTGACATTGAGTTAGGGATACACTTACACAGCACGCCCGAAAAGTCAGCAGAAAAGATCAATGCCGCTTATAACAGTGGATGTAAACGCTTTGATTCCGCATTAAAGGGATATGGCGGGTGTCCAATGGCGAAAGACGATCTTACAGGCAATATCGCAACCGAAACGCTGATCGAGTTCCTCGAAAAAAAAGACGAGCGCCTGAACCTCAACACCGACAAATGGCGGGAGGCTATGGAATACTCCTCGCGGGTATTCCTGTAACTTTCATTCGCATTCCGGCTCAGCGGCCAGCCTAGTTCGGCTTACGCTTAGATGGCTCGTTCAGAACCATCTTATAATGCTGGATCCCTGCCTCTTCGAACATTTCCCCGACCTTCTGGAAGCCGAACTTAGCGTACAGCCCTACGGCGGATAGCTGAGCATGCAGATACACAAAATCAGCATCCGCGGGAAGGTCAGCCAAAACCGCCGCAACCAGTCGCTGGCCGACTCTTTTACCGCGATATTCACTTAAGACCGCAAACCGCTCGAGCTTATATCCTTTGTCCGTTTTTCTCCAGCGGGCGGCGCCTGCCGGCCGGTCATCACAGGTAGCTAAGAAATGTGTTGATTCGTCTTCAAATTCCCACTCCAGCGCAGGCGGGCACTTTTGCTCATCGACAAACACCTCCCGTCTGATCCGGAAAACGTTGTCAAGGTCGTTCTGTGATGTTACTTTTTTTACTTCTATATTCACTTTTTGCCACGTTTCAGTTTATGGATGGTTTCAGCCTGATCAATAGAGTGCGATTTATGGATGTTATTATCTTTTTCCGCAAGATCCGACAACTTTTTATAAAACTTATGCAGACGATCGAGCTCTTCTTCCGTGAGGTTTTCAATGTCGACCATCCGGTTACTGGCCCTTTCGCTGGCAGCTATCAGCTCATTTAGCTTTAATTGTATCGCCTTCGAATCCTTATTCTGGGCTTTCTGTATTAAAAAAACCATCAGGAAGGTAATGATTGTGGTTCCGGTGTTGATCACCAGCTGCCAGGTTTCTGAAAAGCCGAAAACCGGGCCGCTGATCCCCCACAACAAGATCATTGATGCAGCGCCAATAAATGCAGGTGAGCTTCCCGTAAATGTGGTTGCCCAGTTCGCAAAACGCTCAAACAAGCCGGTAAACGTGTTTCCGTTCTTCGCCATGATGGTGTTCTAAAATAAAATATCCATTGTGGGTTGCACAATGGATATAAATAGGTAAAGTCCGGTTAAAGTTTGTCGTTAGCGTTCAAACAGTTCAGATCTTCGAAGGCCTGGGTTAAGCGTTTTACGAAGTTCTCCTCGCCTTTACGTAACCAGACGCGGGGATCGTAATACTTCTTGTTCGGAGAATCGTCACCATCCGGATTACCGATCTGGCACTGCAAATAATCCTTCTTTGACTTATAGTACTCATTCACGCCTTCCCAGAAAGCCCACTGCATATCGGTATCGATGTTCATCTTAATTGCTCCGTATGAAAGAGCCTCCCTGATCTCTTCCTGAGAAGAGCCGGAACCACCATGGAATACGAAATTGATCGGCTTCTCGTCCTGCAGAGAGAATTTCTCACGAACATAGTCCTGTGAATTCTTCAAAATGATCGGCTGCAGCTTTACATTTCCGGGCTTGTAAACACCATGTACGTTTCCAAATGCGGCGGCTATCGTAAACTTATCATATACGCGTTTTAACTCTTCGTAGGCATATGCCACTTCGGACGGCTGCGTGTATAAGCGTGAACTGTCCACATCCGTATTATCGACGCCATCTTCTTCCCCGCCGGTAACACCGAGTTCAATTTCGAGTGTCATACCCAGGCCCTTCATTCGTTGCAGAAACGTCGAACAGGTGGTAATGTTCTCTTCGATACTTTCTTCGGAAAGGTCAAGCATATGTGAAGAGAAAAGGGGTTTACCATTGACCTTATAGAACTTCTCGCCATGCTCTAATAAGCCTTCGATCCACGGCAGGTACTTTTTCGATGCATGGTCTGTATGGAGGATCACTCCCACGCCGTACTGCTCGGCCAGCAGGTGAACGTGCTGTGCCGCCGACACCGCACCCAGGATACATGCCTGCAGATCATCGTTCTTCATCGATTTCCCTGCATAGAACTGTGCACCCCCAAAAGAAAGCTGAATGATCACCGGGGAATTTACCGACCGGGCGGTTTCCATCACAGCATTTATCGAGTTTGTACCAATTACATTAACGGCAGGTAAGGCAAACTGATGTTTCTTTGCCGCTTCGAATACTTCCTGAACCGCATCGCCGGTAATAACGCCTGTATATTTACTCATTGTTTAAGTTGATTTTGTTCCGAATTTATGAAAAATACCCCCAAAACGTTAAAGAATAAACTTTTTTACAGCTGCATGTTTTATCGCCTCACAGTAATAACGTCCTTTTCTTAAAAATTTCGTTTCTTTGTAACCCCACAAAAACAAACACATGGCCTGGTTTAAGAGAGAGAAAAAAGGCATTATTACCACCACCGAGGAGAAGAAAGAAGCACCTGACGGGATATGGAATAAATGCCCAAATTGTAAAAAGCCGCTTCACTACGCCGAACAGGTAGAAAACAGATATGTTTGTCACTATTGTAATTATCATCTGAGAATAGGGTCAGAGGAATACTTTTCAATATTGTTTGATGATGGCCGGTTTGACGAGTTGTTTGCCAATCTTCGCTCCGGCGACCCGCTGCAATTCCAGGATTCAAAAGCATATACCGAGCGTCTGGACGATAGCTATTTGAAAACAGGCTTAAAGGACGCTATTCGTTCTGCTCATGGTAAAGTTGACGGACAGGATCTGGTAGTGGCGTGTATGGACTTTAATTTCATAGGCGGTTCTATGGGATCTGTAGTAGGTGAAAAGATCGCCAGATCTATTGATTATTGCATAGCGCACAGGATCCCGTTCCTGATGATATCTAAATCGGGAGGTGCGCGAATGATGGAAGCAGCGTTTTCGCTCATGCAGATGGCAAAAACGTCGGCCAAGCTGGCCTTGCTTGCCAAAGCAAAAATTCCGTATATCTCCTTAATGACCGACCCGACGACCGGTGGCGTAACGGCCTCATACGCCATGCTCGGCGATATTAATATATCAGAACCCGGTGCCCTGATCGGCTTCGCCGGCCCGCGCGTGATCAAAGAAACGATCAAGAAAGACCTGCCCAAAGGTTTTCAGACGGCTGAGTTCGTATTGGAACACGGATTTCTCGATTTTATCGTCGACAGACGCGAATTAAAGGCAAAGCTGTCCAGCTTCCTCAAATTAATGGCAAATTAAGATAAGCCGGCGGAGGAAGGCAAACGTGCTATCTTCCGCCGTTGAGTTCTTCGAATGCTGCATTTAAGCTCCGCTCAATACCCTGACCCTGCCACTCGGAAGCCCCGGGTATAAACGTCACCTTCAATATTTCTTCTCTTGACTTCCCTGCCCTGATCTCACTTGCTACATGCTGAAGAAGCTTGTCCAGGTAGTTTTGAAAAGCCTTTATATCTTCTTTATTTCCAGTTACGTTGTGCGTGTCAGCTGCATGCCCGAAAATAAAGACTGTTTCGTTATCGAAGTTGTTCAACGCTTTTTCCAGCACCCGGATCCAATTTTGAATGTCGGCGCCCATCGGCTTATCAATAAAAGGATACCGCCGGTTGAACATCAGATCGCCCATGTGTACAATATTGGCATTCTCAAAGTGAATTAAAGCATCACCGTTGGTATGACCGGCGCCATAGTAGTACAGCTTTATATCCTCGTCGCCCACCCGCACGGCCATGTCCTTTTTAAAAGTTCTATCAGGATACAACTGTTTCTCATCTGTTCCGTTCTTTAGGGCGACGGTACGCTGATTGGCCGCCGAGTTCTCGTGAGCCACAATTTGTTCGGCAATTCCTTTAAATGCAATATTACCGGATGTATGATCCCCGTGGTGATGAGTATTGATCAGGTATTTGAATGGCATTGAGGAGGTCTTTTTCAGTTCGGTGATCAAATGGTTTGCCGGGTCAGGAAACTCCGAATCGACAACTACGATACCTTCCTTGTTTACCAGCCAGGCAATGGTCCCGCCCTGTTCCGTGAAGATCCCTACATTTCGCCGCAAGGGCTTAAAATTATACGATTGAAGGAAAACATTAGCAAATACTTTGTTTCTGGCAAGTGCAAGCAAACCCAGGGTGATACCTGTGGAGCTCAAAAATTGTCTGCGCTTCATAAGATTTATTTTACTTAAAGATAAGAGAATTTACCGTTGATTTCAGCCATAAAAAAACCCCGGATTTACCGGGGTGCAAACTATCTTAGTATCGGGTCCCTAGTACCCAGATTCGGATCTTTTCCGGTCGAATTATGATCGCTCCTTTTATCCTCCTTCTTCGGCCGTTCTTTATCCGGACCTTTTATCAACTTCTCTGTGGGAATGTCGGAAGGCGACTGGCCGGTATGGTTTCTTTTGGATTTATCATCGTGTTGTGTCATAACGATCTTTATCTCCTCTGCCTGTGATGCCGGGTTCATGATCAACCATTCTGCCGCTTGTCCTTCCAAAAGGTCTTGATGCTGACTCACCTCCGACCTTAGAAACGTCGATGTGCTGGTCGGCATTCTTATCCACCAGATCATCTTCGTCTTCATCCACGTCTTCATCCCCTTCTGTAGGGATCAATTCGTCGTAATCATCGTCATCATCCATATCGTCATCGTCATCCGGACCCGGAAGGCCGTTGTCGTTATACGGAGTCACGGTCGGTATCCGTTCGTCGCCTTCATTTGCCGTAGTTATGCCCGGTTTATTGTTTTCCCAGCCCTTCCCTTCTGCTTCTGAATTCCGCTGTGCTTCCTCGGTATAGGATTTTGCAAGGGGTGTTTGTTCGGTATTTTCTCCAATATCGTCATTATCGACCCGGACATCATGAGAGGTACCCTTATTTCTTAAATCGTCGTTTTGATCGTCTAAGAACTGATTTTGATTTTGTGCCATAAGAATTGTTATAGGTATTTTCCCTAACAACAATTAGCCAGGCTATGATTGTTTTAAAATCTTCAAATCAAATTGGCGGGGCTATGCCTTAACCATAAAGAGGTCCTTTACTTTGCTGAGAGCATAATCGACTTCGTCCTTTGTATTGAACTTACTGAACGAAAAACGAACGGAAGCGCGTTTCGGATCTGCCCCGATACCGGCCAGCACATGCGAACCTATATTTGTTCCGGAGCTGCAAGCGCTCCCTCCAGAGGCTGATATTCCTGCGATATCAAGATTGAAAAGTAGCATTTCGGCCATCTCGGTTTCCGGGAAACAAACGTTCAAAACCGTATATAAACTCTTATCCGGATCGGTTTCACCGTTAAAATGAACACCCGGAATGTTCGCCTTTAACTCGTCCATCATATACGACTTCAGCGATTGAATATGCTCCTGATGCTGCTGCATCTCGGAGTAAGCAATTTCAAGCGCTTTTGCCAGGCCCACGATCCCATAGACGTTCTCGGTGCCCCCGCGCATATTACGCTCTTGAGCCCCGCCAAAGATCATCGGGTTTATTTTGATGTTATGATTCACGTACAGAAAGCCTACTCCCTTCGGACCATGCAGCTTATGAGCGGCACAAACCAGAAAATGAACTTTCAGCTTGCTGACGTCATGCGGGTAATGACCCATAGTTTGAACCGTATCGCAATGATAAATGGCGTTATATCGTTCACAAAGATCACCTACTTTTTCAATTTCGGTAAGCGTCCCGATCTCGTTATTGGCGTGCATCAGCGAAACAAAAGACCGGTCATTATTTTGCAGCAGCTCTTCCAGGTGATCAAGATCGACGTTCCCTTTGCCGTCAACGTTAACAAAGCTCAGCCTGATCACGCCATTCTTCTCAAGTGCTTCCAATGTATGCAACACCGCATGGTGTTCTATCCGGGATGTTATCGCATGCTTAATATTATGATCAACTATGCCGCGCCGGATAGCCGTATTGTCAGCTTCGGTTCCTCCTGAAGTAAAAAAGATCTCAGCAGGCGATGCATGAAGGAGCCCCGCAACCGTTTTGCGGGCTTTTTCGATGACCGTCCGCACTTCACGCCCGTGAGAATGGATCGAAGAAGGATTACCGTATTGGTTTTCCATCACTTCATACATCTCTTTCAATACTTCTTTATCGATGGGAGTAGTAGCTGCATTATCAAGATAAACGCGCATAGTCTGGTTAGTCAATGTTTAAAATTTCTTTAATATCCGTTATTATTCGGTTCGCCAGATTTTCGGCCTCCGCTTCAGAAGATGCTTCCGAGTAGATCCGAATGATCGGCTCAGTATTAGAACGTCTTAAATGCACCCATTCGTTTTCAAAATCTATTTTTAATCCGTCGATGGTATTGATCTCTTCGTTCTTATATTTTTCCTCCACTTTTTTTAGCAGAAGATCGATATCCATATCCGGGGTAAGGGTTATCTTATTCTTGGAAATAAAGTATGCGGGGTAGCTCTTTCTCAGGTTAGAGATCGTTCCGCCTTTTTTCGCAAGATGCGTAAGGAACAAAGCGATCCCGGCCAGGGCATCACGACCGAAATGAAGTTCGGGATAGATAACACCTCCGTTTCCTTCACCGCCGATAACGGCATTGACAGCTTTCATCTGGTTAACGACATTCACCTCTCCTACCGCCGCCGCTGTATGCGTTCCACCGAGGTGCTGAGTAACGTCCCGAAGCGCCCGGGTAGACGACAGGTTAGAAACCGTATTCCCCGGCGTATTCTGAAGCACATAATCAGCTACCGCCACAAGCGTGTATTCTTCACCGAACATCGTCCCGTCCTCGTTCACAAAACACAGGCGGTCTACATCAGGGTCCACCGCGATTCCCAGGTCGGATCCCGTTTCGACTACTTTTTGTGAAAGATCCTTCAGGTTCTCGGGCAATGGCTCAGGGTTGTGAGGAAAATTACCATCCGGTTCACAATACAACTCATGAACAACGGTAACCCCCAGTGCTTCGAGCAGGGCAGGAACAAAGATCCCGCCGGTAGAATTGACGCAATCGACCGCTATTTTGAAATTTGCACGCCCGACCGCACTTGCATCAACCAATGGAAGTGCCAGGATCTTTTCAATATGCTTTTGAAGGTACGTATCATTAAATTCGATCTTGCCTAATTCCATAACTTCCGCAAAATCAAAATTGGTATCTTCTGCCAGCTCCAAAACTCGTTTCCCCTCAGCATCGCTGATGAATTCACCTTTTGCATTCAGAAGCTTCAGGGCATTCCACTGTTTCGGGTTATGGCTGGCGGTTAAGATAATTCCCCCACCTGCGTTCTCGTCCGGAACCGCCACTTCAACCGTCGGAGTCGTAGACAGCCCCAGATCCACCACATCGATGCCAATGCTCTGCAATGTACCTGCAACCAGATTTCTCACCATATCACCAGAAATGCGGGCATCCCGACCAATAACGATCTTGTTGTTTCCGGTTGTCTGAAGCACCCATCGGCCAAAAGCGGTCGTAAACTTCACCACATCCACGGGCGAAAGACCCTCTCCCGGCCTGCCTCCGATCGTACCGCGAATTCCTGAAATCGATTTAATTAAAGTCACTTATTATAGTTTTGGTTGCCAAAAATAAAAATAAATGCCCAACCATGAACAGAAATACCGCTGCCATACTTAATTGCTATATTTGCGGCTTTAACCAACGTCTTTTAATATGTCAAGAAAGTGGTACGAACAATGGTTCAACTCCCCTTATTACCACATCTTATATCATCAGCGGAATGATGATGAGGCTGAGTACTTTCTAAATAACCTGCTTGAACTTTTAGAGCCCGACAAAAATTCTAAATTGCTGGATATCGCCTGCGGCCGGGGCCGCCATTCAATTTATTTAAACAAAAAGGGATACGAAGTAACAGGCATCGACCTTTCCTATTCCAACATTAAGTTTGCGAAACAGTTCGAGAACGAACGGTTGCAGTTTTTTGTAAATGACATGCGGCATCTGTTTTATATCAACTATTTCGACATTGCCCTTAACCTCTTCACCAGCTTTGGCTACTTCGACAGTGAGAGGGAACATATCAACGCCTTAACGGCCTTCCGCAAATCAATAAAGAACGACGGTCTGCTCGTTTTCGACTATTTCAACAGCAGCAAGATCATCCAAAACCTGACGCCGGAGGAGATCAGGCATATCGATGGAATTGATTTCCACATCAACAAAAAGGTGATCGGCGGGAATATCGTTAAATCGATCGCTTTTGAACACAAGAAGAAAAATTTTCTTTTTCAGGAAGAAGTGAAAGCGTTCTCACAGGATGACTTTTACCGAATGTTTGAAAAAAGCGGCTTCAGGATAAAACATCAGTTTGGGGATTATGCCCTGAACGCCTTTGACGCAAAGCAATCTGATCGAATCATTTTAATCTGCGAAAAAGCTGATGCTTGAACAATTGACACAACTCGACCAGCAGCTTTTC
>DASWXL010000078.1:0-31920 GCA_036405495.1 Sphingobacteriaceae bacterium
ACAGAACATGTCAGGTACTCAAAAGCCTGACATGTTCGTTTACAAAGATTTCCTCATGACGTAATCATTCATAAAAAAACCGAAATAAGGAATATCAACGGTTTGATAGATCTCGAACCCGAGTTTTTTATAGAAGTTGAATGCCGGATTTCCACGGTTAACATTAAGTTCGAGAACTTTCCCGCCTCCCGACCGGGACAACCCGGCGACGTCTTCTATCAGTTTTTTGCCGGTTCCTTTTCCCTGTTCTGACGGAAGGACATACAGCTTTTGCAGCTTGAAGATGTATTCTTCAGGCCCTGAAAACGAATAAGCCGCAAACCCTACCGGGCTGCTTTCTTTTTCGGCCACCAAAAACTGAATACCCTCATCCATCTGTTGTTGCAACGCCTCTTCTGAGTACATCTTGTCGAGCATAAAGCTGATCTGTTCGTCAGAAATAATGCCCTTGTAGCTCGGCCACCAAATTTTATGGGCAAGGTCATGTATAACCGGGATGTCGGTTGACGTAGCGGTGCGGATTTTTAACGGCCGGGGCGTTGACATAGGAGCAAAAATAGCGAAGTTCTTACCTCGCTATCAGTAAATTTTATGATAGAATTCTTCGTATGCGCGTTGCGGATCATCTCTAAGGTTGACAGCAGCCGAGACGGCTATACCATAGACACCTGTTTTAAGTAACCCGTCAACGTCCGCTATTTGAATGCCTCCGACTGCAATCAGCGGAATTTCAATTCCGGCATCTGCCATTCTTTGAACAAGCAGTTCGTAACCGGCAGTGCCGAGAAGCGGCAGGTCATTCGGTTTGGTTTGAGTCAGGGCGAAGGGTCCGCATCCAATGTAATCAACCACTCCGCTTTCCGCAATCCGTTGGATCTGCTCAAAGGTGTTAGCCGAAGCGCCTAATGTTTTGCCATCTCCGATCTGCTCGCGGATCCTGCTAAAGTCAGCCGCCATATCTTCAATATGCACTCCCTGGGCATCAATCCGATCCAGTAAATGGGCATGGTCAGTTAAAATCAACGTTGTTCCCCAATCGTCGCAGATCGCTGCAATTTCCTCGATCTCCGGGATCAGCTGATGGTCGCCTTTACTGAGACATCTGTATTGGATCCACTTTGCGCCTGACTCGCAGGCCAGCTGAACCTGCGCTGTGTGACTTCTGTGCGGAAGATCCTGCGTTAAATAATGAAACCGTTCGATATACTTTTTCATTACTTCAACGCTTCAGTTACCGGTTTTCCGATGTTCCCATTCGGTTCCTGGATCCGCAGCAATGCAGAGATCGTCGGAGCAATGTCGGTCATGTAGTAATGTGTGTTTGACCGGCCGGTTTTTATTCCCCATCCCATTAACATGAACGGAATATGAGTATCGAAGGGACTTATTGTTCCGTGTGTTGTTCCGGTAGCAGAATAACCGGAATACCATCCCGGTTTCAGTATGATCTGGATAACGCCGCTGCGGTCGGGGTTATGACCGTTTAAGATCTGTTCGCGATAGGCGTTGGGAATGGTGGCTGTCTGTGCGTTCTCGAGGTCGACCACGAAGGCAACGCCTTCCTGCTTTTTCAGGAATGCCACTATCTTGCTGCGAAGCTCAGCTTCGCTGATCTTTCCTGCTTCGATCGCCTGATAGTTTAAGCTTACCTGGTAATTACTGAAGCTTCTGATCAGGTTTTTTACGTTGTATTCCTGCTCAAGCTGACTGTTTAGCGTCTTTAACAGGGCGCTTGTCGGATAAAGTCCGGCGGCGATCTTGTTGTCGGTCAAAAAGTTGGCATTGTGCGCCGCACCATGGTCTGCACTAAGAAATACAGTATACATTCCTTTTCCGACGTGCTGGTCCAGATAATTGAAGAAGCTCTCCAGATCACGGTCGAGGCGCAAATACGTGTCTTCCACCTCAATAGCATTTACTCCGAACTGATGGCCCACGTAATCCGGTGAAGAGATGCTCACTGCCAGGAAGTCGGTAATGGCGTCTTTGCCGAGCGCTTCATTGTCGATAGCGGCTTTAGCCAGGTCAAGTGTTAAAGAGCTTCCGTAAGGCGTACTCGTTATAACGCCTACGCCTTTTGAAAGCATCTCTGATGTCTTTACGGGGAAAACAGGAGAGTTAGTTCCGGTAAATTTTCCTTCATACGGGCTGTTGTCTGCCGTACTTTGCACGTAGGTGTCGATCGGATACAATGTATTCCAATCCTGATTCAGGTATTTTTCAGGAAGCTTCTGTCCATTAAATTTTGTAACCCATTGCGGCAGGCTTTTCATGTAATAAGTGCTGGTTACCCAGTTACCGGTACTGCCGTCGAACCAGTATGCAGCATCTGCGGTGCGTCCTACGGGTAAAATGGCGCCACGGTCTTTTAATGCAATGCCTATAACTTTAGAGCGAAAGTTTGTGGCCAGCTTCAGTTCGTCGGTCATGGTACTTGCCAACAGGTTTTTGGGAGACATCTGCCCTACCTTTGTATTGGTACTTCCGACGGTCTGAGCTGTAGAGTCTTCTACACAATACATGTTTTTTCCAGTCGCCTGGATGATAAAGTCGTTCCCTGCTATACCATGGATTGCGGGTACCGAGCCTGTATAAACCGAGGCGTGACCAATGCCTGTTACGCTCGGTATGTAGTTGATATAAGTATTCTCTGCCGAAAAGCCCTGATTGAGCATTCGTTTGAACCCACCGTTTCCGTACCGCTCGTAATAACGGTAGAGGTAGTCCCAGCGCATCTGGTCCACCATAACGCCCACAACCAGTTTGGGTCTCGGCAGTGCGGCATCAGCTGTGCGGTTGTTTTTTTGTGCAAGAACGGTGAGGCCCGACAGAACCAGTAAAGCAGAAAGTGTGTGTTTTATCTTCATTTTATGTAATTCTGGAAATAGCAAATATCATTAAATGTAAATGAAATGCCGTGAAATTTGTGTTAGGATTACTTTAAGAGAGAGTTTAACGAGACCGGTCAGCAGCCGGAGCCCTGACCAGTCTGTTTATTACTCTTAAAACTTCATACTTAAAGCGAGCAGAAAGTTCGTCGTTGCCTGCGGAAAGTAGAAGTTTTCGGTCGTGAAACTGCCACCGTACATATAGCTGAACGTATAACCATTGGACTCGTAAAGCTCATTGAAAATATTGTTTACCAACAGGGTTACGCCGATATTTTTAACTTTTTTGAAAGGTGTGTTATATCGTAACCGCAAATCGTTAACAAAAAAAGCATCGATCTTACGGTTACCGTTGGACGTATTATCCATGTACTGGTCGCTTACATATTTGCTTAATAAAGCGATCTCGGTTTTTCGCGTTGGCCTGAAACTTAATTCACTGGAGCCGACAAAGGACGGTGAAAAAGCAATATCTGTATTCCGGTAGTTATTCACCAGCTGGCCGCCATTGTCGTAATCGTCAATATATTCGGTAAAGTGTTCGATCTTATTACGGCTGACCGACGCTGTTGCCCCCCAGGATAAGTTATTGGTAAAGTGCCACCGTGTATCGAATTCGAGACCTAATCTGTAGCTGTCCGGTACATTCTGCCTGATGTACTCGCCAACATCGTTGATCTTTCCTGTTAAGATGAGCTGATCCTTATAAAGCATAGCGAAACCGTTGATCCCGCCGTCGAAGTGCTTACCTGAAGTTCGGTATCCTATTTCAATATTTTTTAGCGTTTCAGGCTTCGGACGCGTATTGGCCGTTGAATTTATATAGTCGTCGCGGTTGGGCTCTTTGCTCCCTGTTGCAAAAGAGGCATAAAGGCTGTTTTCCTGATCCAGCCGGTAGGTAAGGCCAAACTTCGGATTGAAAAAGTTCAGGCGGTCCGACACATCCAGTGAATTTCGGTTCTTATCGGTTCCGGTGATGGTGTAACCCAGCCGGCGATACTGCAGATCGGCAAAAAAATTGAAATTACCCGCCTGAAACTCTGCTTTGCCAAACACGTTGAAATCTGTTTTGAAACCGTTGCCATCATAATACCGTTGCCGGATATTACTGTCTGACGCATATTCTGCCCAGATCACCTCACCAAAATGATCGCCATCATATTCATTGTAACCGCCCCCGAGCGTTAGATTCAACATGTTTGACGGGCGGTAATCCAAAGAATAAGTAGCCCCATAAAAGGCATTATCCAGCCATCTCCTTCTGACCAGATCGCTTTCGGCAATGGTTTCACCGCCAATGATCACCGGCTGAATTCCGTAATTCGCTAAATCGCTGCCTTCCTTGAACTCTTCGTAATATCCGCGGCCCTTGGTGTAATGCAGTGCGCCGTTAAACGTCAGTGCCGGCGCAACCGCGTGCGAATACAGCAATTGGTAATGGTCCTGAGTGTAGTTGTCTGTCTGGTCGTCGTACGTAAAACCGTTAAAGGTACGGTTGGTCTCAAGCATTGACTGGGGGACGCCATTCCAGGCCTGGTATGTCTTTTCGCTGCCTGAAAACACATTGGCGCGCAAGAGGTTGTTTTTTCCATAATATGCTCCGCTTAAGAAAAATGATTTGAGATCTGAAAATCCGCGGTCGATATATCCGTCTGATTTGATGCGCGAAAGCCGGCCGTCGAAACTGAACCGGTTATTGATCAGACCTGTACCGGCACTTAATGTATTTTTCCAGGTGTCGAATGAGCCATAGCTGTTATTCAGTTCAGCATAAGCAGAGTCGCGGCGGGTAGCTGTCTGAATATTGAGGCTTCCGCCGAAAGCACCTGCCCCGTTTGTAGAAGTTCCAACACCCCGTTGAATTTGGATGTTGTCTACCGAGGATGCAAAATCGGGCAGATTGACCCAGAAAGTACCGTGGCTTTCAGGGTCGTTATACGGGATGCCGTTGATGGTGACGTTTATCCGGGTAGGGTCGCTGCCGCGGATGCGGATGCCGGAGTAGCCGATACCAGCGCCCGCATCGGAGGTAACCACGACCGAAGGCGTCTGATTCAACAAATAGGGCAGATCCCGGCCGTGATTGTTCTTTTCAAGCTCCTGCTTCCGGATGTTCCGGTAGGTGGTAGCTGAATTTTCTGAAGCACGGGTAGCCTTAACGACCACCTCGTCGGTCAGGTAGCTGCCCGGTTTCATCACCAGATCGAACGTCAGGTCTCCCTTCAGCTGAACCGTCTTTTCAAGGGTGACGTAACCAATAAAACTGACGCGGATGGTGTAGTCACCTGGCTTCAGGTTCTTAAAGCTGTACATTCCCTCTGCATTTGCATGCCGGGCGAAGCGCCCGTTAATGCTTACACTCGCTCCGGCTAAAGGCTGACCGGAATCTTTTTCTGTAATTTTTCCGGAAATAGAAGATTGCGCTGTTGCCAGAAATGGCAAAAGCATCGCCGTTAAGGCAATTAAAAGACATTTTTTCACTGTTTTAGTGTTTGATAGTTAAAAATCTGCATGTAAGGGACCATGCAGTACCATTAACTTTTACCTTTCTCCCTACGCCGGCATTATCCGGATCAGGTGCTTGGTCCGAGTTGTGAGTAGAGAGTTTTTAGTAGGAGTGACTCCAAACTGCAAACTCATGACTGCCAACTTGCAACCAATGGGTATAATCTCAGCCTGTTTTTGTGTTTTGAGACGCGGCTTAGCTAGCATTTGCCGTTTTCATCACAAACAAGGCACCCCTTATTGATGTGACAAAGGTAGGGTTAATTTTAGGATTTGAGAAACAAGACTGATGTTTGGTATGGGTTGCTGGGGGCTAACAGAGATTTTCCAGGTCGTCGATATCTTTGGGTCTTCCGGATGCCTGTTTGGCTTTTTGCAAGTCATTAAGGTGAATGGTTCTAATCATTAATCCATTTTCCTCAAACATCACTGTTTTGTGAAAGCAATCTTCGAAAGATAATCCCTTAAGTTTAACCATGATATCAATAGCAGACGGTGGAAGTCCGAATGTAAAAACGTCCCAATTAGGATGGTGAAGAAAGTTTTCTTCGGTCATATCAAAAATTGGCATCCCAAATTCTATAAATGCTTTGCTTATTTTTTCATAGTTGGATGCCGAGCGTTCCATCCATGTCTCCAGTGGTTCTTGAATAACCATGAAGAATGACCGAGAAACCTCCAACAAGAATATATTTTACCTGGTTGTTATTTAACGCGGCGATAAAATCCCGAAAATCCTCGTTGAAAATATTACCCATCGTTCCTTGAGCGTGCTTTAAATTTTGTTCTGTCCAACCTGGGAGGATCATTTACAGGAAAATTATAAGCAATGCTGTTGAGATAGTGTGCGATCCTCAGGCGCTCCTGCCACGACAACGTTTTATAATATGCAGCGTGTAAAGCCGAAGCTTCGCCGGCAGTGTGAGCCCTAAACGCAGTTCTGTCTAGCCTGTATTCTGACATGCTCAAAAATACGTAATATCTAACCTCAAAAAATAATACTTTTGCAAGCTATTTAAAATCAGAACCATGCACAGAACACATACTTGCGGCGAATTGACGCTTGCAGATCTAGGCAAAGAAGTTACCCTTTCGGGGTGGGTACATAAATCACGCGATCTTGGAGGGATGACCTTCATTGATGTCCGCGATCGTTATGGTATTACCCAGCTGACTTTTAATGCGGATGATGATGCCGATCTGCGCGCAAAGGCACGTGACTTGGGGCGTGAGTTTGTGATCAGGGTAACGGGAAGCGTTATTGAGCGTTCTAATAAGAATCCTAAGATCCCTACCGGCGAGGTCGAGATCAGCGTCACGGCACTGGATGTTTTGAATGCGGCAAAATTGCCACCGTTCCTGATCGAAGATGAAACCGATGGCGGTGATGATCTTCGTATGAAATATCGGTACCTGGATCTGCGCCGTAACCCGGTTCGCAACAATCTTGTTCTGCGTCATAAGATGGCGCAGGAGGTGCGAAGATACCTCGACGGAATGGATTTTATCGAAGTGGAAACGCCCGTTCTGATCAAGTCTACTCCTGAAGGAGCCCGTGATTTCGTTGTTCCGAGCCGGATGAATCCGGGTGAGTTCTATGCTTTGCCGCAATCGCCGCAAACCTTTAAGCAATTGCTGATGGTTTCCGGATTTGACAGGTATTTTCAGATCGTAAAATGCTTCCGCGACGAGGACTTACGGGCCGACCGCCAGCCTGAGTTTACGCAGATCGACTGTGAAATGGCATTCATCGAACAGGAAGATATTCTGAACGTATTTGAGGGCATGATCCGTCAGCTTTTCAAAAATGTGAAAGGTATCGATCTTGGTGAAGTGCCGAGAATGGAGTATGCCGATGCCATGCGCCTTTACGGATCGGATAAGCCCGACACGCGCTTCGGGATGCAGTTCGTTGAGCTCAATACGATTGTGAAAGGGTTAGGTTTTCCGGTATTTGATAATGCTGAGCTTGTTGTTGGTATCAATGCAAAAAGAAGTGCATCGTACACCCGTAAGCAGCTGGATGAGTTGACGGATTTTGTTAAGCGCCCTCAGATCGGTGCTACCGGACTGGTTTACTGCCGCCATAATGAAGACGGCTCTTTAAAATCATCCGTAGACAAGTTCTATTCAGAGGACCAGTTGACCAACTGGGCTGCTGCTTTCAATTCGGAGCCAGGCGATCTTATGCTGCTCATGGCAGGTCCTGCAGATAAAGTTCGCAAACAACTTAATGAACTTCGGCTTGAAATGGGTAACCGTTTGGGGCTTCGTGATAAAAACACATTTGCTCCGCTGTGGGTGCTGGACTTCCCGCTGTTGGAATGGGATGAGGAAAGTGAGCGCTATCACGCGATGCACCATCCGTTTACGTCGCCAAAACCGGAAGATATCGCATTGCTGGACACTGATCCGGGAGCGGTGCGTGCTAATGCATATGATATGGTTATCAATGGTACTGAGATCGGCGGTGGATCTATCCGGATACACGACCGTGAATTGCAGGCCCTCATGTTCAAACATCTTGGTTTCACGCAGGAAGAAGCACAGAAGCAGTTCGGATTTTTGATGGATGCCTTTGAATACGGCGCACCCCCGCATGGTGGTATTGCCTTTGGCTTTGACCGGCTGGTGTCGATCTTCGCTGGGTTGGATTCGATCCGGGATGTGATCGCGTTTCCAAAGAACAATTCCGGCAGGGATGTAATGATCGATTCGCCTTCGGCCATCGCCGATGCGCAGCTCGACGAGCTGAAGATCAAAACTACTGTTTAAAAAGAAATACTTTTTAAGATGGAAAGCCGGGCATGTTCCCGGCTTTTGTTATCATACGCCGGATTTCTTTATCGATGAAAGCGGTTTGAAGCTAGGTGTAAAAGCTTTAACAAATCTTACCCTGGACTATATGAAGTTGCAGCTGGCTGGCAAACATTGATCTTTACTGCTTTGTAAAAAAATACGGATCATACTCAATAAAGTCCGATACTTTTACGGTGATGCCGTTAACCTTTCTGCCCTGAACGGAAAACGGAAACACCGCTGTTCCAAACGCGGGATCGGAAAAAGTTGCATAAAACCTGTCGCCGCCTAACGGTTGCAGTCTGACAAACATTCTGGGGTGATGTTCCAGAGTCATACGCAGTTCGTCGCCAAACTTCTCGATGGTAAGATTGCCGTAAAAGTCGTTTTTGTATTTTCCGGTGTACGCATTTAACGAAAGGCGCGCCTTTTGCCCGGCAGTGACCGAATCGCGCAAAGCTTTGTCCTTCTGTAATTCTTCGGCTCTTTGCTTCTTGAAGTTCTCCAGGTAGACTTTACTGTAGTTACGGAAGGGCAGATTGAGATATGAATCGACCACTTCCCATTTCAAGGCTTCGTAAAAGCTGTTCTGGTCAGTATTTGTCAAGACCACTATGCCTAGATTTTCTTCAGGCACCAAGGTAACGCTGGTCACAAAGCCGTTAACACCGCCCGTATGGGAAATGATCTTTCTTCCGCTATATTCTTCCAGGAACCAGCCCAGCCCATACAGGTTGAAATGACCGTTGTTAAACCGATGGTTACCGTTTCCCAGGATCGAATGCGGAAACCATGTTTGTTGTAACGCAGCCTCGGGTACAATCTGATTGTTATTGTATTTTCCATTATTCAGGAGCATCATTACCCACTTACTCATGTCTGCTACTGATGAGCTGATGCTGCCGGCTGCGGCAAGGTTATCGATCTGAGGGTATGGAATAGCGATAAGCCGTCCTTCGGTCATGGTATGAGCGGCCGCTTTGTTTGGCGCTGTGGTCAGATCACTGCTGCGTGCAATAGTGGAGGTCATTCCCAATGGATTGAAGATACGTTCCTTTAAAAAGTCCTCCCATTGCTTCCCGGTTGCTTTTGGAATGATCTCTCCTGCCGCAACAAAACCGGCGTTGGTGTAGCCCCATCGGGTTCTGAAATCATAGGGCGCTTGTACGAGGCCCATTTTTTCAATTATCTGCTGCCGCGATAAATTGCTTGTCCAGTAGGTAAAGTCGCCCTGGAACGTTTTAAAACCCAGCCGGTGTGTCAGCAGGTCCCTGATGATGGCCTGTTCTCCGGCCAGTTCATTGTTTAAGGTGAACGACGGTAGCCATTTGGTGACCCGGTCGTCGAGAGAAATTTTCTTTTCATGATCCAAAATAGCCAGGGCAGTTGCCGTTATGGCTTTGGTGTTGCTGCCGATCATGAACAAGGTATTGGCATCGACCTCGCTTTGCAATCCGAATTCTTTAATGCCATAACCTTTTTGAAGAACTATTTTGCCATCTTTTACAATACAAACTGCCGCCCCCGGAATGCGCCAGTTGGTAATGGACCAATTGATATACCGGTCAATGCTGTCCTTTACGAACGACGGAGTGTCTGACTGGGCGAAAGTATTTAAAGCAGCTAAATAAGCCAGCAGAAGGAAAGTAACTTTTTTCATATCGGAAAAGATTGATGGAAAGTCTAAAATTAAAAAATCCCTGCAGTTAATACTACAAGGATCTTATTGGTTAGTTGAGCGGAATCTTTGTTAAAACGGAAGATCGTCGTCCGGACTGTTCTCGAAATCAACCGGCTCCTCTTGTTTGGTTGGTTGATAGGCCTGCTGATTTTCGTGCGGCTCTCCGTCAGGCCTTCGGCCAAGCATGGTGAAATTATCAGCCACTATTTCCGTTACATATCGTTTTACCTTTTCACGATCTTCATAGGAACGGGTTCTCAATTTTCCCTCCAGGTAGATCTGCTTTCCCTTTTGAAGATATTTGGAAGCAACGTCAGCTAGGCCGCGCCACATGACGATATTGTGCCATTCGGTTTGCTCGATCCTTTTTCCGTCTTTGACGTATGATTCGGAAGTTGCCAATGTAAAAGAGGCAACAGCAGTACCGTTTTCCAGGTGTCGTATTTCGGGATCCCTGCCGAGATGTCCGACTAAAATCACTTTGTTAACTCCTGACATGCAATATTTTTATTTTATATTAAGGTAAGAATTTTTTGAAATAATCAAAAATTAATTTTGGCACCGCCAGTTGGTCAACTTCGCTGACGTTGATCCAAAAGGTATTGGGTTTGGTATCCGTCATAATTTCATCTGCCGCTATTTCGATGAACCGGGCAAAGATCGTCTGATGACTTAGCTGATGTTTAACAGGCACGGAAACAGATCGTACGTTACAGGTCCCCCATTGGGAAACGAATGCCGGTTCATTCAACAACTCCTCCGGAGTTTGCTGTCCGGCAGTTTCTATCATCGGAAACTCGTACAGATTGCGCCAGATGTCGTTTCCCGTTCTCTTGTGTATCAATATCTGTCCCTCGTTGACGATCACCAGGTAGTTGAAATACCTGCTTTTGGGTAGCCGCGACCTGATCTTTACCGGCAGTTCGTTAATACGGTGGTCCTTCAGAGCGACACAACCGGCATTCAGCGGACAGCTGCTGCAGTCCGGGTTCCTGGGTTTACACTGGAGGGCTCCGAATTCCATTACAGCCTGATTATAGATTCCGGGTTGTGTGATATCGATCAACTGGTTGGCCAGATCTGCAAAGACCCTTTTTCCTTTTGGAGTATTGATTGGCTCGGCTATACCAAAATACCGGGCGAGTAATCGAAAAACATTGCCGTCAACAACCGCTTTAGCTTCATTTGCGGCAAACGATGATATAGCTGCTGCGGTATATTCGCCGATTCCCTTTAGCCTGATAAGCTTATCATACTGCGAAGGAAAGTATCCCGCATGGTCTTCCATTACCATTCGGGCAGTTTTGTGCATGTTGCGTCCGCGGGAGTAATAACCCAGCCCCTGCCAGTTCTTTAAGATCTCGTCTTCAGTCGCAGATGCGAAATCCCTGACCGTCGGGTATGCTTCCGCAAACTTATGAAAGTAAGGAAGCCCCTGTTCAACACGCGTTTGCTGCAGAATGATCTCCGATAACCAGATTATATACGGATCGCTTGTACTACGCCACGGCAAATCCCGTTTATGATGGTGATACCAGTTTAGGACAGTTTGGGAGAAATTCATTTGAAAGTCAGGAAGATGTGAGATTTTTCATGGCAAAGATACCGGATGTCGGGCAATTGGGGGATGAGTTTAAAAAAATCCGCGTTATATTTTCCTTATTCACATAAAAGCAATACTTTTGCAACCCCAAAACATTCAAGTTTTTAAGTAAATATTATTATATAATTTAAACATGACTAAAGCAGAAATTATATCGGAAATCTCTAGCAAAACCGGAATTGAGAAGGTAGATGTACAGGAGGCTGTTGAGGCGTTCTTCAAGGTGGTTAAGAACTCTATGGTTAACGGAGAAAACGTTTACGTAAGAGGTTTTGGAAGCTTTGTTGTAAAGAAGAGGGCAAAGAAGACAGCGAGAAATATTTCTAAAAATACCGCGATCATTATTCCTGAGCATTTTGTGCCAAGTTTCAAGCCTGCGAAGATCTTCGTGGAGAAAGTAAAAACCGGTAATAAAACTAAATAAAAACACATCCCATGGTAAAAAAGAAGCAAATAGTAGTGATTGTATCGGTCGTAGTGCTGATGGGGCTTTTGCTTTCTTTGAATATTAAGGGACTGGTAAAGGATGATGAAGCTGGTGTTGCTGCTGGAGAAGCCAGCAGTGCAGCTCAGACTTCATCAGCGATCGTAACCCTGCAAACGGTTTCTGATGCTGCAAAACAATCGCTTGCCGTTAACCTCGCCGAGGACATCACCAGGCTTGAGGAGGAAGTAAAGCAAACCAGCGGCGCAGAAAAGGTAAAACTTCAAAAAACGCTCGCGCAGAAATGGGATGACGTAAACCAACCGGCGCCAGGCGCATTCTATTATATGGAAGTGTCCAAAGCGGAAGGTGGTTTTAAAAACTGGCTAAAGACCGGTGACCTGTTCACAGAAGCCTACCAAAACTCGACCGATTCACTTGCACAGCCGGTTTTTATTCACAATGCAACGGATGCATACAAAAAGGCCGTTGAGCTGGATCCTAAGAATCTGGATGCAAAGGCAGGTTTGGGTATTGCATATGTTAACGGGTCAGCTAATCCGATGGAGGGAATTCAACTGTTGCTTGAAGTGGTAAAACAAGAACCCAAACATATCAAAGCAAACATGAATCTGGGATTGTTTTCCATCAAGTCCGGACAGTTTGATAAGGCCGTAGATCGCTTCAAAACGGTTACCCAGGCCGAGCCAAACCCCGAAGCATGGTTTTATCTCGCCTCATGTTATGAAACACTCGGAATGAAGGGTGATGCCATTGCGGCATACGAGAAAAGTAAAGAGCTTGCTGCGGATCCGGGTCTGTCGCAGTATGTTGACAGAAAAGTAGAAGAATTAAGAAAGTAATTATTTATAAAAACATTTAAAATTTAGAAAGCTATGCCAAGCGGAAAGAAAAGAAAAAGACATAAAATGGCTACTCACAAACGCAAAAAGCGTTTAAGAAAGAACAGACATAAAAAGAAATAAGGTCTTATGATCTGAGTTTTGAGCGCTGGCTCTCAGCTCGTTTTCAAAGACTTGAACAACGTCACCTCCTCGTTTTGCGTGGGGGTACTGTTGTTTGTATCTTTAATTGTTCTGTGTTTCACGTCTGGCCGCTCCTGCGGTCGGTATAAATAGTAGCTGTTGGTAAAGGAATTAATTATCAATTCAACCCCCAACGGGGTGACTATTGCTTTACTTCAGGACAAGCAGCTTGTTGAACTTAACAAGGAACAGGTTAACAACAATTATTCTGTAGGAGATATTTACCTGGGTCGTATCAAAAAGATCATGCCCGGGCTAAATGCTGCCTTTGTGGATGTTGGGTATGAGAAAGATGCATTTCTGCATTATCTCGATCTTGGTCCGCAGGTTCAATCGCTGATCAAATTAACCAAGATAGTAAAGAATGGCAGTTACAAGGAAAGACTGCTCAATAGTTTCAGGCCGGAAGAGGATATAAATAAATCCGGCAAAATTTCAGAAGTGCTGAACCGCAACATGTTGTTGCCGGTGCAGATCGCAAAAGAACCCATATCAACCAAGGGACCGCGTTTAAGTTCGGATCTGTCCATTGCAGGACGCTTCGTCGTTCTCGTTCCTTTTTCCGAGAGTATTTCTATCTCTAAAAAGATAAAAAGCAATACTGAGCGGAACAGGCTCAAGAAGATAGTTGAAAGCATAAAACCCAAAAATTTTGGGGTAATTATCCGCACGGTCTCCGAAGGAAAAGGCGTAGCGGAGCTTCAAAAGGATCTGCTTGACCTGGTTGAGAAATGGGAAACCCTTATGAAACGCCTTCCGGCTACCGAACCATCTAAGAAGGTGTTAGGTGAGATGGGACGCACGTCAACTATATTAAGGGATATTTTAAATCCTGATTTCGCGAACATTTATGTGAACGATCAGGGCATTTTCGAGGAGATAAAGTCGTACGTCAGGGACATCTCCCCCGAACTGGAAAAAATTGTTAAGCTGTACAGGCACCGTGAACCCATCTTTGAACACTTCGGTGTTGAAAAGCAGATCAAATCGGCTTTTGGGAAAACGGTAAATCTGCCTGGTGGTGCTTATCTTGTTGTGGAACACACCGAGGCGCTTCATGTTATCGATGTTAACAGCGGGAACAGGACTGCTAATCCTGATAATCAGGACCAGAATGCATTGCAGGTCAATAAGGAAGCAGCACGTGAGATCGCCCGTCAGCTAAGGTTGCGTGATATGGGCGGCATTGTGGTCATCGACTTTATCGATATGCACAAGCCAACCAGCCGGAAAGAACTTTTCGACTATCTGAAGCAGCAAATGTCGCTCGACAGGGCGAAGCATACCATTCTTCCTCCAAGTAAGTTCGGACTGGTGCAGATCACACGTCAGCGGGTTCGTCCTGAGATGAATATTGTCACCAATGAAGTGTGTCCGACCTGCGGTGGTACAGGTGAGATCAAAGCCAGTATCGTTTTGATCGACGATATTGAGAATAATCTCGATTACATTCTCAATGAACAAAATGAGAGGAGCATAACCTTAACGGTACATCCTTACATTGAAGCCTATATTAAGAAAGGCTTGCTTTCCATTCAGCGTAGATGGTTCATCAAATACGGCAAATGGATCAAAGTTAAAGCCATTACCTCCTACCACCTGACCGAGTTTCATTTCCTTAATGCTAAGGAAGAAGAAATAAAGATCTAAGTTTGATTATCGATTTGCGGATTACGATTTGCCTTCAAGCATAAAATAATCGTAATTCGTGGATCGGTATCAAAAATCTCAAGACTTGGCCAAAACTAAAACTGCTTATTTCTGCCAGAGCTGCGGTTATGAATCTGCAAAATGGCTCGGAAAGTGTCCCTCGTGTAATCAATGGAATACCTTTGTTGAAGAAATTCTCGAAAAGGCGGGAACCTCAGTCCCTGACTGGAAAACCTCTTCTTCTCCTAATTCACGGATAACAAGGCCTTCGGCGATCGAAGATATTGTTTTTACGGAAGAAAGCCGCATCACCACTCCTGATAAGGAGTTGAACCGGGTTCTTGGAGGAGGAATAGTACGAGGCTCACTAGTTCTCATCGGGGGCGAGCCGGGTATAGGAAAATCTACATTGATGCTGCAACTCGGACTGACTCTGCCGGGCCTCAGGGTACTGTACGTATCCGGCGAGGAAAGTGAACATCAGATCAAGATGCGTGCGGAGCGTATCCGTTCAGGATCAAGCTCCGATTGTTATATATTAACAGAAACTTCCACTCAAAATATCTTCAAGCAGATCGAACAGCTTGAGCCGGATGTGGTGATAGTAGATTCTATTCAAACGCTTTATTCCTCCCATATTGAATCCACACCGGGAAGCGTCTCACAGGTGCGTGAATGTGCTGCTGAGTTATTACGCTTTGCGAAAGAGACCTCTACGCCCGTTTTTCTGATCGGTCATATCACTAAAGACGGAGCTATAGCAGGCCCCAAGATCCTGGAGCATATGGTTGATACCGTTTTGCAGTTTGAAGGAGACAGACATCACGTATACCGCATTTTAAGGGCGGTTAAAAATCGTTTCGGTTCTGCTTCAGAACTTGGCATTTACGAAATGGAGGGAAGCGGATTAAGAGAAGTGAGTAACCCATCCGAGATCCTGCTGTCTCAGCGGGATGAACCGCTTAGCGGGATAACCATTTCGGCCATGCTGGAAGGAATGCGGCCCATGCTTATTGAAACGCAGGCTCTGGTAAGCCATTCAGCATATGGTACGCCGCAACGTTCGGCTACCGGTTTCGATACCCGGAGAATGAACATGCTTCTGGCTGTTCTCGAAAAACGCTGCGGTTTCAGGTTGAGCGCCAAGGACGTATTTCTGAATATAGCGGGTGGTTTAAGGGTTGAGGATCCGGCTATCGATCTGGCGGTGGTTGTTGCTGTTATATCATCTCACGAGGATCTTCCGGTATCGGCAAAAATTTGTTTTGCCGGGGAAGTCGGTTTATCGGGTGAGATCAGAGCCGTTAATCGCATAGAACAGCGTATTGCGGAAGCCGAGAAACTCGGGTTTGAAGAGATCTATATTTCCCGCTATAATGCTAAAGGGTTGGATGCAGGCCGCTACAATATCTCGATCAGAACCGTTTCAAAAGTAGAGGAGGTTTTCGCTGCTTTGTTTGGATAAACAGGGCGCTTTATGATAAAGGTTTTACGAAGTGAAGGCGCTTTAACTCTTTACAAATTGAGTACCTTTGCCGCGCATGAAAACTTATTTCCGTTTGCTGGGCTTTGCAAAGCCCATTGAAAAATTTGCTATCCCCTATATCATCGCCACGCTATTATCTATCGTTTTTAATACATTAAATCTTGCCCTGCTTGCGCCACTTCTGGAAACACTTTTTTCCAAGAAAGAAGCTTTGGCTGCACCTTCGGGTGGCGAGTCGTCTGCGTGGAACGTTATGGACACCTTCAATCAGTACGTTAATACATCGATTGCACAGTATGGTCCCTGGGAAACACTGAAGTTTGTGTGCGGAGTCATCGTCATTTCTGTGTTGCTGGCCAATCTCTTCAGGTATTTTTCTCAGAGAATAATGGAAAACCTGCGGGCTCATACACTACTAAACCTAAGAAAAGCGGTTTTCGATAATGTGATGGATCTTCATTTGGGGTACTTCAGCAATGAACGGAAAGGCGACATTATTTCCAAGATAGCCTCCGACGTGCAGGTTGTTCAGTTTTCCGTTACCAGTACCTTACAGGTGGTTTTCAAAGAGCCGCTGCAGATAATCGCTTATTTGTTCTTTCTGTTTACTATTTCACCAACGTTAACGATCTATTCGCTTCTGATCGTTCCGGTAGCCGGCTTTGTCATCAGCCAGATCGTTAAGAAACTGCGCGAACAGGCTATTAGTGCGCAAGAGTCGTTCGGAACATTGATCAGCTTCCTTGATGAAGCCTTAAGCGGGATGAAGGTGGTAAAGGCGTTTAACGCTACCGATTTCACCAAGACACGTTTCAACAACGAGAATGTGCGTTATTCGCGGATCATTAAAGCAATGGCACGCAGACAGCAGCTTGCTTCGCCGGTTTCCGAATTCCTGAGTGTAACCATGGTTACGGGAATAGTGCTGTATGGCGGGTTCCTGATCCTGAACAATGAATCCGATCTTTCCCCTTCACAGTTCATTGCTTATATCGCCATCTTTTCTCAGATCATGCGTCCGGCTAAGGCAATTACTGATTCATTCAGTAACATTCATTCCGGCATAGCAGCCGGCGAACGGGTATTAGATCTGATCGACACAAAACCATTGATAGCCGATGCTCCGGATGCCGTCGCCGTTAAGGATTTTTCCGACCGGATATCACTTAAGAACATTTGCTTTTCTTACAATGAGGAGCGCCAGGTACTGGATAACATTTCACTTGAGATACCAAAAGGAAAGACGATCGCTTTGGTGGGGCCATCGGGCGGCGGTAAGTCGACCCTGATCGACCTTATACCCAGGTTTATTGAGCCACAGGCGGGCGAAATATTGTTCGACGGAATGGATATTCAAAAGATCTCCACGGCTTCACTACGCTCGCAAATGGGTGTCGTAAATCAGGAGTCAATCTTATTTAATGATACGATTTACAATAACATTGCTTTTGGCAAGCCAGATGCGAGCATGGAAGAAGTGATAGCTGCGGCAAAGGTAGCTAATGCACACGATTTTATTCTGCAGTGTGAGGAGGGTTATCATACCAACATCGGCGACCGTGGAATGAAGCTTTCGGGCGGCCAGAAGCAAAGGATCAATATTGCCAGGGCGGTTTTGAGTAATCCGGCGATCCTGTTGCTTGATGAAGCAACCTCGGCACTTGACACCGAGTCTGAAAAGCTTGTTCAGGATGCCCTGAATAAATTGATGATGAACCGTACGTCGGTAGTAATTGCTCACCGCCTGAGTACTATCCAGGCTGCGGATAAAATCATTGTACTCGATGGCGGAAAGGTGGTTGAGGCAGGAACGCACCAGGAGCTTATCGCCAGAAATGGCTTATATAAGCGCTTAACGGAGATGCAGGCATTTTCAGAATGATCCCCATTGAGCGTGCATAAATCACTACAAAGAAAAAAAGCGGACATAGTCCGCTTTTTTTCTTTGGTTCATTGCCGGCGGCAATTATAATTTACGTTTAACCTCGACTTGTTCGTACGCTTCCACTATATCGCCAACTTCAATGTTGTTGAAGTTTTGAATGTTAAGACCACATTCATATCCTGTAGCCACTTCCTTAACATCGTCTTTATAACGTTTTAGTGATGCCAGCTCGCCGGTGTAAACAACCACGCCGTCGCGAACGATACGAACCTTACTGTTACGGTTAATTTTTCCATCCAGTACCATACAGCCGGCGATAGTACCTACCTTGCTGATCTTGAATACTTCACGGATCTCAACGTTAGCGGTGATCTTTTCTTCAAATTCAGGAGCAAGCATTCCTTCCATTGCTGCTTTCACTTCGTTGATCGCATCGTAAATGATCGAATACAGGCGGATATCGATCTCTTCCTGCTCGGCCAGTTTACGGGCACCACCGGAAGGGCGAACCTGGAAGCCGATGATGATCGCATCAGATGCAGAAGCCAGGAGCACATCTGATTCGGAGATCTGTCCAACGGATTTATGGATAATGTTTACCTGGATCTCTTCTGTCGACAGTTTTAACAGTGAGTCAGACAGCGCTTCGATCGATCCGTCCACGTCACCTTTAACGATGATGTTGAGCTCTTTGAAGTTTCCGATAGCCAGACGACGGCCGATCTCATCAAGTGTAATATGTTTTTGAGTACGAAGGCCCTGCTCGCGTTGTAATTGCAAACGCTTGTTGGCAATTTCGCGGGCTTCCACTTCGCTTTCAAGCACGTTGAACTTATCACCGGCAGTAGGCGCACCCTGCATACCCAGGACCTGAACGGGTGTTGACGGACCAGCTTTGTCCACTTTTTGTCCGCGTTCATTGTGCAGCGCTTTCACTCTTCCGCTGTAGCTTCCAGCCAGGATAGGATCACCGACCTTCAGTGTTCCTGCTTCGATCAGCACCGTTGTTACAATACCACGGCCTTTGTCCAGGGCCGCTTCTATAACGGTTCCTACTGCCCGCTTGTTCGGGTTTGCTTTCAGCTCGAGTAACTCGGCCTCAAGCAGCACTTTGTCAAGCAGCATGTCTACACCCAGACCGGTTTTACCGGAAATCTCCTGACTTTGATATTTTCCGCCCCAATCTTCAACAAGGATATTCATCGTTGAGAGTTGTTCGCGTATTTTGTCTGTATTAGCACCCGGTTTATCGATCTTACTGAACGCAAAAACGATCGGTACACCCGCAGCTTGCGCATGGTTGATCGCTTCACGGGTCTGTGGCATTACGCTATCGTCAGCAGCGATCACAATGATGGCGATATCTGTAACCTTAGCTCCACGCGCACGCATAGCCGTAAAGGCTTCGTGTCCGGGAGTATCTAAGAAGGTCATTTTCCGGCCATCGGCGAGTTTTACCTCGTAAGCACCAATGTGCTGCGTGATACCTCCGGCTTCACCGGCGATCACATTCGTTTTACGAACAAAGTCGAGTAACGATGTTTTACCGTGGTCGACGTGTCCCATTACTGTTACGATCGGCGCACGAGGCTGAAGATCTTCGGGCGCATCTTCTTCTATAAGATTCGCTTCTTCGTCTTCCGGCTTAACGAATTCTATCTGATAACCGAATTCATCGGCTACAATGGTAAGAGTCTCCGCATCCAATCGTTGGTTAATGGACACGAACATACCCAAGCTCATGCAGGTAGAGATGATCTGAGTTACCGGCACATCGATAAGGCTGGCCAGCTCATTTGCAGTTACGAACTCCGTAACCCTCAGGATCTTTGACTGCAGTTCCCTTTCTAATGCTGCTTCTTCCGCCGATTGGGCAACATCGTCGCGTTTCTGACGGCGGAGCTTTGCACGTTGAGAGAATTTACCGGATTTACCAGCGCCACTTAACCGGGCAAGTGTTGCTTTGATCTGATCTTGTATTTCTTTATCTGAAGGCTCTGCTTTAGGGGCCTCGGGAGTACGCGATTTGTTTCTGAAGTCCGGACGGCTGCCTTGCGGACCTTTTCTAAAGTCGGGTCTTCCGCCTGGCTGTCCCGGTCTGCCTCCCTGCGTCTGTGCGCCACTCTGAGGCTGGTCGCCGTGGTCTTTACGCTTTCTCTTACGCTTGTGATCACCGGCAACGTTTGATGAAGAGGCGACAGGCTGATTCCGGCGCGGCTGATTAGACAGATCGATCTTGCCAATGATATTCGGACCGGTTAGCCGTTCCGCTTTAGCACGAACTACTTGATCAGGGTTCGCAGGGGGGGGCGCCGGCGCAGGCGACGGTGTAGCAGGTGCTTTCGCAGCAGGAGTTTCAGGTGCGGCAGGAGCTTCGGGTGTAGCCGGCGCCTCTGGCTTTGCTGCTTCCTTGGTAGTTTCCGGTTGTTTTTCCGGCTCAGGTTCGGCAGCCACAGGCTTGCTCTCTGCGGGAACTTCAGCCGGTTTCTCTTCCACCGGCTTTTCAGTTACTTTGACTTGTTCTGGTTGAGTTGGTTCTGCAGCAGGAGGCTGAGGAGTACGCTCTTCTTCCTTCTGCTTTTTGTCAGTTCGGGCTTTAGGGTTCAGATCTTCAAGGTTGATCTTTCCAACAACTTTTACTCCCGGAAGATTGTCGCTCTTTTCTTCATCGGCTTGAGCTTCCGGTGCCGGGGTCTGTGCCGGTTTTTCAACAGGAGCGTTATAAGTGCCCACGTTTTTGATCAGGATCTCCTCCTGTTCAAAATCCTTGGTACGCCGTGGCTCCGGTTTTTCTGCTGCAGCAGGGGCTTCTTCACGACGGATCTTGCCTATCACGATCTGCTTGGCTTCCTCCTTCATCATTTTATCGCCCTGGAATTCTTTAAGCAGAACACCATACATCTCCTCGCTGAGTTTTGTAACCGGTTTGGCTTCGATCTCGTAGCCCTTTTTGTTCAAAAACTCAGCGGCAGTTGATAAACCGATATTCAGCTCCTTCGCTGCTTTTAGTAAGTTTATGCTTTTACCTTCTGACATTTAAAATATTTAACCTCTCAACTAATAGTATTACAAAAGTACGTTTTTTAAAATGGTAATATGACAGGTTTAAACTGTATCATATTATTCAAACTCTGCCCGTAAGATGTCCATAACTTCTCTTACGGTGTTTTCTTCAAGATCTGTGCGCTTGACCAGCTCATCAGGCGTTAATGCAAGGACAGATTTTGCAGTATCCAGACCAACGCGTTTCAGCTCATCAATGATCCAGCCGTCGATCTCATCAGCAAACTCTTCAATGTCCACATCCTCTTCGTCTTCGTCGGATTCACGGTACACGTCAATTTCATAGCCGGTTAGTTTACCTGCAAGTTTAATGTTGTGTCCGCCGCGGCCGATAGCCAGTGACACCTGGTCAGGTTTAAGATAAACGGCAGCTCTTTTCTCCGCATCATCAAGCTTTATGGTGGTGATCTTTGCAGGACTTAACGCACGTTGGATATACAACGAAATATTGTTTGTATAGTTTATTACGTCGATATTTTCGTTTTTCAGCTCACGAACGATACCATGGATACGTGAACCTTTCATGCCCACGCATGCTCCAACCGGATCGATACGGTCATCATAAGATTCTACAGCGATTTTGGCCCGTTCTCCCGGTTCGCGAACAATCTTTTTGATCGTGATGAGTCCGTCAAATATCTCAGGAACTTCAAGCTCGAATAAACGATGCAGGAATTCCGGTGCTGTGCGGGAGATAATGATCTTTGGATTGCTGTTGAACATATCCACCTTCAGGATAACGGCACGTACAGAATCACCTTTCTTAAAGTAATCTGCAGGGATCTGTTCTGATTTAGGCAGGATCAGTTCGTTGCCCTCATCATCAAGGACCAATGTTTCTTTTTTCCAGACCTGGTAAACCTCACCGGTTATGATCTCGCCTGTACGGTCTTTGTATTTTTTGAATATCTCGTCCTTTTCGAGTTCAAGGATCTTCGAAACCAGTGTTTGACGTGCGGCGAGGATCGCACGGCGACCAAAGCTCTCCAGTGTAATCTGCTCGATAAATTCGTCTCCTATCTCCATATCGGGATCGGTTTTTTGCGCTTCGGCAAGTTCTATCTCCAGGTCGTCGTCTTCAGAAAACTCATCTTCAACAACTACCCGTGTGCGCCAGATCTCAAGGTCTCCGTTATCCGGGTTAACAATGACGTCACAGTTTTCGTCTGTTCCGTATTTTTTGCGGATCATGCTACGGAACACCTCTTCCAGTACACTGATGACCGTAGGCCGGTCGATGTTTTTAAAGTCTTTAAACTCCTGGAATGAATCAATTAAATTAATATTGCTCATTTTTTATTTAAATGAAATTAACACCTTGGTTTCTGCTATCTGTTCAAAAGGGATAAAATTTTCAACCAATTGTGCTTTCTTCCCCTTTTCTTTGATTTTCTCCTCGATTGTGATGCCTTCTGTGGTAATATCCAGCAGCTTGCCTTCACGTTTATTGTTTTCGGTCGATTTGATACTCAACGACCGTCCTAAATTTTTACGATACTGCCGTAATGATTTGAGCGGAGTATCCAGACCCGGCGACGAAACCTCCAGATTGTAGGCATGCTCGATGGTGTTTTCTTCCTCGAGATGATAGCCTACATGTCTGCTGATAGCTACGCAATCAGCAATTCCAACCCCGTTATCGCCATCAACCAGAATGGAAAGCTTTCCATTGGGCAGCATTTTGATATCAACTACAAATAGATCCGGACGATCAGCGATCTTTTCCTCGACTAACTCCTGAACGCGTTGCTCAACCTTCATAAAAAGTACAATAAAACAAAAGAGGGGACACCGTCCCCTCTTTTCAGATCGTTACAAAAGTAATAAAAAATTTTTAGACAAGAGGCTGATTACAACTTATTTATTCGTTTTGTATCAAAAGCTGATCTTTTTTTCAATAATTTCATGCTTGAAAAGTCTCCGGCTTCCCGTGGCTACCTGCTCCGCTTCAAAGTGAAGTTTTTTTACGTAACACTCGACGATATAGGTTTTCCCTTTTTTGAATTTCTCTGAAGGAATAAATATGATCTTTGAAGCCGAAAAGGAATAGGCTCCCCTGACCGGTTCCTGCAATCCTTCAAGGTCCGGGTCGTCCGGCGCTTCATATACGGCAAAAATGCCCTGCCACTGGCTCAACGTTAAACTGTCATTATTAAACTGTTCAAAAGCCGTGGACGGGATGTTTTCAAGCTGGATGCCACTGCTGTCGCCGGTCAAAGAGATCCCGATGCCCAGGGTGTCCGGCGGTCCGTTTTTCTTTGGGTTACACCGGCAAAAGGTGATCATCAGCCATAGAGACAAGCCAAACAGACTAAGCGCTTTCATAGTTCTAAGATAAGATCAATACAAGAGTAATGGGATTTATAATTGAAATATTACTGATGGGGATAGCAGTTGCCGTAGCGGCCTTTTTAATTCCCGGCGTCGAGGTAGACGGTTTTGTTAGTGCGATTCTGGCGGGCGTGCTGATAGCGATCGCCAATGCAACTGTAGGAACCATTCTAAGGATACTAACATTTCCGATCAACCTGCTGACATTAGGTTTGATGTCATTTATCATAACCGTGCTCATGGTACTACTGGTCGACAGCCTGATGGATAGCTTTAACACCAGCGGCTTTTTGTCGGCCCTGATCTTTGCTGTCGTCCTGGCGTTGATCAAAATGGTTTTCGGTTCCTTCAGCTCTGACCGGGATTAGTTTCTAAGCGGTTCCGCAGTTGCTTTAACAACGCTTGGTGCTTTATCTTTTGCGGTTCGCTTCAATATGTCGCCGTTGTCTTTCGCTGCGAAAGTAGTTCTGAGCTGGCCGACTGCTGCGGCCCGTACATAGGAGCGTTCGTCTTCCAATGCCATTTTCCTCACCAGGGGATACGCCGCCTCTTTATCTGCGGCCGTCAGCTCCGGCAGAAGCTCCAGTGCAAACTGGCGGATGAGCCAGCTTGTATCGTTAAGAGCCTCTAAGAATACTTCGCGGGCAGCGGCGTCTTTTTTGTAATTGACAAGCGAATGAAGGGCCTCAAAGCGGTCCATGAACAATGGAGCGTTTTCATATTGGAATACCAGCTGACCAAGCGGTTTTGCTTCGATCTTTTCTCCGAGGAGATACTTTTCTGCGTCAACATTGATCAGATCCGGTTCTTTGCCGAGCAAAAATTTAAACGTCTGCTCCTGGCGGCTCAGAACGATCTGCTCGCGCCGCACCTTCCCCTCCGAATAGATATCCACTGCGATCGGGATGGTATAAAGTGGAGTTCGGTTGAGGTCCTGCAGCTGGCGGATGTGTATCATCGCTTGTTTGCCGGCAGCATCATAGTCTGTAACGATGTTCAAGACCGGATGCCCGGATGCTAAAAACCATTGGTTGAAAAACCAGTTCATGTCCTTTCCGGTAACTTCTTCAAACGCAAGCCGGAGATCATGTATTTCTACCGACTGATAGGAATGGCGGGTGAGATAAATATTAAGGGCCTTAAAAAATGCGGCATCACCTACCGTCTTACGAAGCATGTGCAGGATGCGGCCGCCTTTTTGATAGGTTACCACATCGAACATTTGTTCGCGATCGGTATAGTCATATCTGATCAGATCGAGATCGCTTTTTTTTGCACCCAGGTAAGCCAGTTGATCGTTCAGGCCGTGCATATCAGCTGCTTCTCTGCCGTATTTATGTTCAAGCCACAGGTATTCGCCGTAAGTTGCAAATGATTCATTAAGAGGCAGGTTAGCCCACGACTCGGTAGTGACCAGGTCGCCAAACCAATGGTGGAAGAGTTCGTGTGCAACAATATCTTCGTAATTCTGATCAAGATACTGGCCTTCCGTCATGTTCATCTGATCGAAAAATACCGTGGCGGTGGTATTTTCCATGGCACCGCTTACAAAGTCGCGCACAACGATTTGCGAGTACTTCTCCCATGGATAGTCGATCCCGGTGATCTTTGAGTAGTAGTCCATCATTTCCGGCGTTTTCCCAAAGATCAGTTTTGCATTCGGAGCGAACTGCGGCTCCATATAATAGTTGACTTCTATATCGCGCCATTTATCTTTTGTAATGAGGAAGTCGCCCACAGCAAGCATGGTCAGATAAGTAGAATGCGGTTTTTCCATCCGCCAGTTGTCTGTTCGGGTTCCATTTCCGTTCAAACCGGAAAACTCAAGATCTCCGTTGGATAGGGTGGTAAATTGTTCCGGAACGGTTATGGAGATCTCCTGGGTCATTTTTTCCTGCGGCCCGTTTATCGTTGGAAACCAGTTCGAGTTGCACTCGGTTTCGCCCTGCGTCCAGATCTGCTTTTGTGACAAGTCCTTACTGTTCCGGTTGATAAAATAAAGACCGCGGTCAGCGTTGGAGCCGATGTCGGAACCCACCTTAAGTTTATGCGGCATTGCTACATAATCGATATAAAGTGTAAAGTCCTGGTCGTTTGAATAAACCCGATCAAGATGTATGGAAAGCAGCTTTCCATCGTATGAATACCTTAATGGCGTTAGTTGTTCATTCTTTAACAGCGCAACCTTATTTATGCGAAAACCGTTTGCATTCAAAACGGCCGTTTGGGATGGATAAAAGTATGGTCGCGCGGTTATGGTCGCCTTTCCAAATACATAGGCGCTATCCCAGTCGAAACTTACATCCAGTTTTGTATGCATAATGTCTGTAGTTCGCGGGTAAGAACCCTGATAGATAATTGCACCAGGAGCTTTATCCCGTATGGTTACCGGATCCAGGTCCACCTTTTTCGTTGTGCTGCATCCGAATAAAAAAAATGCTGCCACAAGTGGGCAGCATAAAAAAGTCTTTGCTCTCATAATTACTTTTCGTTCAGAAGATGTTCAACGGTTTTCTCAAACTCCTCAACAAACTCAGCGTAATGATCGCCGGTTCCCGGACCGGTAAATCCGGTGTGTATATTACGGACCTTCCCTTTCTTGTCAATAATAGCAAGGGTTGGAAAAGCAACGAATTTGTTGAGCATCGGCAGGCTCTGGGCTACCTCCTCTTTATCGTTTGTATAACCGGTGATCAGCATGTCGTAAGTTACGTTGAATCGGTCTTTCAACCGCCTGACATTCCTTTTTGATCTTTCAAAATCAGTGGAACGCTCATAAGCTAAACCAACTACCTCTACTCCTTTGTTTTTGTATTTTTCATAAAATGGCGCCAGATAAGCGGTCTCATCCATGCAGTTAGGGCACCATGACCCGAAGAACTGAACAATTACAACTTTGTTTTGAAATTTTGGATCGGACAGCGATACTTCTTCTTTTTCCAGATTTGGGAAAGAGAAAGAGATCTTGTCATAGCCTGGTTTTAAAGCAGTCAGCGAATAAGCATCCGGAAGCATGGCATGCTCGTCCCTTTTCGCTGTCCAGTTATCTACATATGAATAACCCGAGTAGAATTTACCGTTTGTTATCGTGTTCTCATCGGTTAATTCTCCTGTGAAGAGATATGCATGAGCACCGTCAAAGCATGACAAGTATAATTTGTTTCCTGACACGGAGCCTTCCAGAAAGCGGTAATCTCCCGTAGCGGTCAGGAACGTTCCGGTTACTTTGGATCCATCCTGTTTGAATTCGCCAACCGCGTGAGTCGTGTCCTTACCGTCTTCGCTGACAAAACTCACGGCCCAGCGACCTTCGGGATGCGCATCTGACCCGGTATTTGTGTTGAAAAAGCGCCAGCTGGCATCGGGCTCCGCTACAAAATCCATCGCTACATCCTCTTTACCAAGATGCTTGATCCATTTGCCGTACAGGTGGCCGTTCTTCATAACGGTTTTGATCTCCGATTCAAATAAGGGCATTTGAATGAGGATGGAATCATCTTTTGTTGTTATTTCATCAACTCGGAAGCGTTCCTCCCCGTTAATGATTTCAATATGCTTCTTACCCGCCGAATCGATCACTTCAAAATTGAATGGAATTTCAGTGGCCGTCTTCGTTTTCAGTGTTGCGCGCCAGATTCCGCTTTTTAACCCGGCAGGCGAATTTGTACAGGAGTAGATGGTTGTCAGCACGACGAGCGTCATAAAATATCGAACAGCAGAAAATTTCATCAATTCTAAACGTTTAAAATGAGGCAGATGGGAAGTTGGTTTTGTAGTAAGTTATTTAAGTACCTCACGTGATATCACTACTTTCTGGATCTCTGAAGTTCCTTCATAAATCTGGGTGATCTTGGCATCACGCATTAAGCGCTCAACATGATATTCTTTGACGTAGCCATAGCCACCATGTATCTGCACCGCCTCCACGGTTGTCTTCATGGCTACCTGTGAGGCATAAAGCTTAGCCATTGAACTTGCCTGGGCGTAAGGTAATCCCTGGTCTTTCAGCCATGCTGCTTTGAGGCAAAGTAATCTGGCCGCCTCAATTTCCGTTGCCATATCTGCAAGCTTGAACTGGATGGCCTGGTGGTGCGAGATAGGCTTTCCAAATGCTTTCCGTTCTTTCGCATATTGAACGGCTAATTCGTAAGCACCGGAGGCTATTCCCAAAGCCTGAGCGGCTATTCCGATACGTCCGCCTTCAAGTGTTTTCATGGCAAACTTAAATCCGAATCCGTCTTCTCCTATCCGGTTTGCTTTCGGAACCTTTACATCCGTGAACATTAACGAGTGTGTATCCGATCCCCGTATACCCAGCTTATTTTCTTTCGGACCAATGGTAAAACCTTCCATTCCCTTTTCAATGATGAGGGCATTGATGCCGCGGTGTCCTTTTTCTACATCCGTTTGTGCGATCACCAGATATGTCGAGGCGGTGCTGCCGTTGGTGATCCAGTTCTTGGTGCCGTTAACCAGGTAATGATCGCCCATATCAATTGCAGTAGTACGTTGAGATGTAGCGTCAGAGCCAGCTTCAGGTTCGGACAGGCAGAAAGCGCCGATCTGCTCGCCGGCAGCAAGAGGCTTAAGATACTTTTCTTTTTGCTCTTCAGTTCCGTATTTCTCAAGTCCATAACAAACGAGTGAGTTATTTACGGATACGACAACAGAGGCAGATGCATCGATCTTGGAAAGCTCCTCCATTACCAGGACATAAGAAATTGCATCAAGACCTGCCCCGTTATATCTCGGGTCGACCATCATACCCAAAAAGCCAAGTTCGCCCAGTTTCTTAACCTGTTCAGCAGGAAACTTCTGATGTTCATCCCGCTCTATTACTCCAGGCTTAAGCTCATTCTGCGCAAAGTCGCGGGCAGCCTGCTGTATCATTAGTTGTTCTTCTGTAAATTGAAATTGCATTGGTTAGTTTTTAAGACACCAAAAATAATATTTATTCCGATAAGCCTTTGCGGCCCCCTTAACTATGACCTTTTGATCTTATGCTCAATTGCTGTTGTTGAATAGCCTTCAAGATACTCGAGCGTTTTTACCTCCCCGCCGTTCTGTAAGACTATATCGGCACCCACTATCTGATCAATGGTATAGTCGGCCCCTTTGATCAGAACATCGGGTTTGATCGTACTGATGAGGTTGAACGGAGTAGGTTCGTCAAAAAGTATGACCGCATCAACAAAGAACAGGGCGGCCAGGATATGTGCGCGTGACGTTTCGTTAGTAATAGGCCGGTTAGGGCCTTTCAATTCAGTTGTCGACCGGTCCGAGTTCAGGCCTATGATGAGCTTATCTCCGAATTCGGCAGCCTTTACAAGGTAATCAATATGCCCGAGGTGTAAAAGGTCGAAACATCCGTTGGTGAACACGATCTTTTTTTGCTGGAGTCTCCAGCTTTCCACTAACGCGGTTAACTGATCCGCATGAACTACCTTATTCTTTAATGTCTCGTACTTTTGCATACCGGAACTTTTTTGCGAACAACATTAGGGAAATTAAACTGATGGAACCGATCACCAGAATAACCAGCGTTTGCGACGAATGGATTATTGTGGCGTATGCCAGACCATCGGTTCGGTTGATGGCGTAAGCGGTAAGGCCTTGCGCTACCATGTAATGATATGTTCCGATTCCCCCCTGCACCGGGAGTGTCATGCCTATGCTTCCAAAAAAGAGGGTCGATAATGCAGCGCCGATGGTAAGATGAGCTGTTGCGCTAAGACCGAAGAAACACAGGTAGGTTGACATCAGATATAATACCCAGATCATTACTGAATAAAAGACAAATGTTTTTTTACTCTTAATATCCTTTACGGAGAGCAGGCCGTTCTTTACGCCATTCCAGAAGTTGACGATCTTTTTGGGTATGGCGGCTTTTCCTTTCCGTATCAGGATCCAGATGCCGAACAGGGCCGCGAACATCAGTAAAAAGCCGAGGGCATAAGCGGACAGCTTTTCAGTGCTGCCATTGACCTGTTGGAAAGCGATGCTATAGACAAAAGACGCTATTCGCTCGTATTCAACGATCAGGGTGAGTGCGGTGACCAGAAGCAGCATTAAAAAATCAAAGATCCGTTCGACGAGCATGGTGCCGATCAACTGATTGGCCGGGATATTTTCCGCTTTCGAAAGCGCTGCGCATTTAGAGACCTCTCCAAGGCGGGGCAAAGCAAGATTTGCCAGGTAGCCGATCATAACCGCGGCAAAGGTATTTCTTAGTTTCGGCTGATGGTCCAGCGGCCTGATGAGCATGTTCCAGCGCATTGCACGGAATACGTGAGAAAGCAAACAGGCGGCCGACGAGGCCAGTACCCAGCGGTAATCCGCTGTAAGAAGATCGGCAAGTAATTTGTCGGTATCCTGGCCCTTAAATGCCAGATACAGGAAAAGGGCGCCTATTCCAAGTAAAAAGAGATATTTAAGAACGGATAAGAGAGTTTGATACACACCTGGTTATTTGATTAACCGGTTGTTTTCATCGGGGAAAACTAAGACCGGGTCATAGACTTTTGCTTGTTCCAACGGCATATACACGTATGACATAATGATCACATGGTCGCCGACCTGCGCCAAACGGGCACATGCTCCATTCAGACATATAATGCCCGAGCCGCGCTCCCCCTTGATGATGTAGGTCTCGAACCGGGCGCCGTTGTTGTTGTTCACAATCTGAACCTTTTCATTAGGGATCATGTTTGCTGCATCGATCAAATCTTCATCGATCGTAATGCTGCCAACATAATTAAGCTCAGCCTGTGTAACCCTGACCCTATGTATTTTCGATTTTAATATCTCAATTAACATTATGCAAATTTAACAAAAAACTTAACAGCAGCCTTTTCTGATATGTGTACGGCACAGTTTGCAGGAATCTTTACTTAAGAATGATGTTATCGATGAGGCGGATATTGCCAATCCTGGCAGCAACCAAAGCAACGATGCTTTTTGCATTCTTTTCAGAAACTGGTTTCAGCGTTTCTCCGTCACAGATCTCAAAATACTGGAGATCGATACCCGGACTGTTTGAAAGTTCCGCTATCGCCTGTTCTTTAACGGCCTGGGCCGGCTTGCTCTCAAAGCCAGTTTTCGCGCTTCGCAGAACCTGTGATAAAGCTAGGGCATGCTGACGATCTGTATCCGAAAGGTGAATATTTCTCGAGCTCATGGCCAGTCCGTCGTTTTCGCGAACTATCGGGCACATAACAAGTTGGGTTTTCAGTCCGAAGGTTTTGACCATTTCGCGGATAACCAGGAACTGCTGATAGTCTTTTTGCCCGAAAAATGCGAAGTCGGGCCCGACAACGTCAAACAGCTTTTTTACTATCTGGGTAACGCCCTGATAATGGCCGGGGCGCTGGTTGCCTTCTAAAACGGTATCGAGGCCTTTCAGGTCGATGTGCCAGTTCTCACCTTCAGCATACATTTCCTCCACCGGAGGATTGAACAACACGTCGCAGCCGGCCTGTTCAAGCTTTGCAATGTCCTGTTCAATGGGTCGGGGATATCTCTCAAGGTCTTTAGGGTCGTTAAACTGAGTGGGGTTAACAAAGATGCTTGCCACGACGACGCCGGCTTTCTCCTTCGCCAGGTCAATTAATGATAAATGGCCTGCGTGAAGTGCCCCCATTGTAGCAACGAAGCCGATCTTTTTTCCGGCGGACCGCTCTTTTTGCAGGTATTTAGAAAGTGCGGTTCGGGTGGTAAAGCGTTTCAATTAGAACGGATGTTTTTAACCGCCAAAAGTGTGATTTATCTCGTTATTTACCAAAAGAACTTGCTAAAAACCTAATAATATGATATATAATGCTTATATTTGCAGTTCGAATTACTTTCCTAACATAAATTTTTTTAGAGAATGGCAAAAACGAAACTACTGTTTATTACGCACGAGATGTCGCCTTTCCTCGAACTAAGTAAAATTTCTGAAATCACCCGCCGACTGCCACAAGCCATGCAGGATAAAGGATATGAGATCCGGATCCTGATGCCCCGTTTTGGAAACATCAATGAGCGCCGCAATCGTCTTCATGAGGTTATCCGGTTGTCGGGGATGAATATCATTATTGATGATAACGATAATCCGTTAATCATTAAAGTGGCTTCTATTCCCGCGGCGCGCATGCAGGTGTATTTTCTGGATAATGAAGAATATTTTCAGCGGAAGCATGTTTTTACTGACAATAACAACAAGTTTTTTGATGATAATGATGAACGTGTCATCTTCTTCTGCAAGGGAGCTCTGGAAACGGTTAAAAAATTAGGCTGGTCACCGGATGTGGTTCATTGCCACGGGTGGATGAGCGCATTAGTCCCGGTTTATCTGAAAACCACTTATAAGAACGATCCGACTTTTAAGAATGCGAAAGTTGTATATTCAGTCTATAACGATGGGTTCTCTGAAAAGTTAGATGCAGATTTTTCGCGTAAGGCGATCATGAATGATATGACGGCTGAACATACCGAAGCGTTCAAGCCTGGAGATGCTGCAGCTCTGTATAAGGGAGCACTTGCCTATTCTGACGCGGTGGTAGTGGGTGACGCCGATGC
>DASWXL010000079.1:0-24757 GCA_036405495.1 Sphingobacteriaceae bacterium
ATGAATTCCGGCGAAAAGCAGTTATGGTTGGAGTATCAAAAAGGCGATCCGGATGCGCTGTTTAAGATCTATGAGATCCTTTTTCCGCAACTCCTCCGCATCGGGGCAGGGGTGGTGAACGACCGGGATTACGTACATGGATGCATTGATCAATTCTTTCTCTACCTCTGGGATAAGCGTACGAACCTGTCCATGCCTGAAAATCTCTCGAGCTACCTTCTGGTATCGTTTAAGAGATACCTTGTGCAGGATCTGAAGCGACAGAATCCAACATGGGCGGCCATACCGGACGGACAGGAATCGGAACCGTCTGTTGAGGACCTGCTTATTGAAGGGCAGTCGCTCGTAGAACTCCAGTTAAAGATCGGCAGGGCCATGCAGAAACTGTCGCCCCGCCAACGGGAGCTGATCCGTCTGAGATATTATCAGGGACTTTCGTGTGATCAGATCGCCAAAAGAACCGTACTGTCGCACCGAACCATATACAACAAGCTTCATGAGGCCATCAAGGTTCTGCGGAAGGAGATCGTACTCCTGGTGTTGATACTGCCAGTCGCATGTTTTTTTGAATTGACAGGGTAAAAACCGGGGCCCCGACTCTCTATATAATAAACCCCCCGAATGGAGTACAAGGATGCCACCGCCGAAGATCTGCTTTTAGTGCCGTCTTTCATCAATTATATCAACAGGAGCAACCCCGATGATGTCAATTTCTGGGAAAACTGGATCTCGGCAAATCCGGAAAAGCAACCTGTGATCCAGCAGGCTGTAACGCTTCACCGGCAACTGGGATACTTTTTTGTTGTCCATGAGGATAACGGTAGTAACGTCAGCCGATTCAAAGAATCTTTCAGACACCACACGATGCGCCGCAAGCGGTTACCCGGGCATCTTTTCTATTACTCAGGAATTGCCGCATCGCTATTACTGGCTCTCAGTTTCTGGCTCTTTCAGAGCCGTAACAAAGCTCAGGCCCCGGCACCGGAGCAAACATACGTAAGCAAGCCTGTTTCCGACAAACAACACCATACGCTCCCGGACGGAAGCCGCGTGATCCTGAATCCTAATTCCACGATCCGGCTGGCCGAAGATTATAACGACAGCGACCGTGTCGTATACCTCGAGGGGCAAGCTTTCTTCGAAGTAAAGAAAGATGCGGCACGGCCGTTTATTGTCCGCTCAGGGAAAATAGCTACTACGGCGTTAGGAACTTCATTTATGGTCAGATATTTCCCTAAGGAAGAAAAGATCCGGGTTTCCCTGGTAACAGGGAAAGTGAAGGTCGAAGCCGCCGTCGCGAAGGGTCCCGCAAACTCCATGCTGGTTCTCTCGCCCGGCGAGGAGGTGAGGGTTGGATCAAAACAACAGGATCATCATTTAAAGAAAACGATCTTCCCGACCGCCGATGTAGCCGAATGGAAAAATGATCACCTTTTGTTCCGCGATGCCGCCTTTACCGAGGTTACGAAAAAGCTCGAGGAATGGTATGGTGTCCGCATCACGTTGAATAACCGGCCGCTCAGAACGAAACATTTTACCGGCGAGTTTAGAGGTAAACGACTGAGCGAAGTACTGGATGCATTGAGCTTTTCGAATGATTTTAACTATACGATGGGAGGAGATCGTGTCGCGATAACCTTCAGATAACTACCTAAATGAAGCATTATGAAATCAGAAACTCTACTAAAAGCAAACCGGGTATTACCGATCACCTTTACCCTGATTCTGCTGCTGGCGATAAACGTCAGCGCCCAGGCGGCAGAGATCATAAAGATCGGTTTTGCCAATTCGAAGCTACTGCCGGCTTTCAAGAAGATCGAGAATGTTGGCGAAGTTAAGTTCCTGTATAACAGGGAGGATATTGATCCGGAAACAAGAATAAGCGTTCCCGAAAAAGAGCGGACGCTGGCACAGCTTCTGGCTGAGCTTTCCGCCCAGACGGAGCTGCGGTTCAAGGTGATCAACAACCTTGTGGCGGTAGCTTCCGGGGGTACTGCCGTCTCCTTTTCATTGCGCGATTCTATTGCTATTAAAGGCAGGATAACCGATTCAAAAGGATCTCCACTTCCCGGAGCAAGCGTACTGGTTAAAGGTACGCGTAACGGGACGGCTTCGGATATGAACGGCAACTACTCAATTGTGGCCGATCAGAACGGCGTACTGGTGTTCAGCTTTACAGGCTTCGTCAGCCGCGAGATCCCCGTCGACAGCCGGACAACGATCAATGTGCAGCTGGTGGAGGATAACAATCTGCTGAACGAAGTAGTGGTAACGGCGTTGGGTGTCAGAAAGGAAAGAAAAGCACTCGGCTATGCGGTCACAGAAGTAGATGGTGAAGCACTTACGGAAGCCCGGGAGATCAATGTCGCCAACTCGCTTGTAGGCAGGGTGCCCGGACTGAATATCAGTTCTGTCGCCGGTGGGCCGGGCGCTTCCACCAATGTGACCATTCGCGGCATCTCCAGTCTCGGTCAGACCAATCAGCCGCTGTATGTGATCAACGGGGTGCCGATGGAAAGCAAGCCTAACGGGAATCCCGGCGGCCAGTACGATAACGCACCTGATCTGGGCGATGCGATCGGGAACCTGAATCCCGATGACATTGAAACCATCTCCGTGCTGAAGGGCGCGGCAGCTTCGGCGCTTTACGGCTACCGGGCAAAGGCGGGAGTGATCCTGATCACCACCAAAGAAGCAAAAGGCAACGGCATCGAATTCAACTCAAACTATGTTGCCGAGCAGATCTATGACCCGTCCGACTGGCAGTATGTATATGGTCAGGGATCAAACAACAAGAAACCGGCAAGCCAGGAGGAGGCGCTGCAGGCAGGCCAGTCCAGTTGGGGCGGCTTGCTGGACGGATCGCCCGTTATACAATTTGACGGCACTACCCGCCCTTATCTCGCCCGGGAAGATAACCTCGAGAACTTTTACAGAACCGGAGGTTCCTGGACCAATACCATTGCTTTTAATAAGTTGTTTGAAGGAGCGGCAGTGCGTTTCTCTGCCAGCAGCCTTGATAACAGGTCGGTAATACCGAATTCCGGACTCGAACGTCAAACCTTCAACCTTTCCGGCAATATCGATGCCGTTAAGCGATTGACCATTGATGCACGGGCTAACTACATTCTTGAGCAGGCCAAAAATCGCCCGTATCTGTCTGACGGCGCCGGAAATGCGAATTATAACGTCATGTTTCTGCCTACGAGCATAAATGTGAATGACATGAAACAGGCGGTCAACCCTGATGGCAGCGAATACGTCTATACTACCGGTAATCCATTTGCCACCAATCCATGGTTTGCAGCCAATAATTTCATTAACGATACGGACCGCGAAAGACTGATCTCATCGGTAAGTGCACGTTATAAGTTTGATAACGGGCTGTTCCTGCAGGGCCGTGCCGGAAGGGACGCCTACAACGACCGGTATACATCGGTGGTGCCTTCTGGCACCGCGTACCGCCCGCTCGGCCAGATCGGCGAGAATCGCATTAAGTTTACTGACATCAATGTTGACGCATTGATCGGCATGCCCGTGTCCGTGAATGCTGACCTGACCATCACCCCCAACGCAGGGGCAAGCTACCGGCGGACCCAGTCTGAAACGATGATAAACAACGGTTCAGAATTTGCCGTAGCAGGCGTATATAACATCCTCAATACAAAAAATAAATCTGCCGACTACCGGGTAACCGATCTCGAAGTACAATCCGTTTATGGAACCCTCGAGTTTGCGTTCAAAGAATTTCTGTACCTGACAGGTTCAGGCCGCAGCGACTGGTTCTCCACGCTGGCAAGTCCCGGTCAGAACAATAAGCTGAACGTATTCTACCCTTCGGTGAGCGGATCATTCGTATTCTCGGAGCTCTGGCCATCAAAAGTGCTGACTTTCGGTAAGCTGCGGGCCGGCTATGCCGTGGTCGGCCAGGCAACCGATCCGTTCCAAACGCAGCTGGCATATACGCTGCTGTCGAACACCCTGAACGGATTGCCGCTCGGAAGTATCTTCAATTCCAGTATTCCCAACTCCGGACTTGAAGCATCCAGGGCCACCGAATTTGAGATAGGTACTGAATTAAGCTTCCTGAACAGCCGGCTGTCCTTAGATCTGAGCTGGTACAATAAGAAGTCGGAGAACGAGATCCTTCCGGCACCGGCATCGATCACTTCAGGGTACCAGGGTGCCGTCCTGAATACCGGTGAAGTAAGGAACAGAGGCTTTGAAATGCTTGTAACCGGCATCCCGGTGCAGTCATCGGGCTTTAGCTGGAAGTCGTCCTTCAACGGCTCGGTCAATAATAATAAGGTCATCTCGCTTGCCGGCGACCAGCAGCAACTGCTGATCGGTACGTCACGTTCAGGTGCCGGCTTTACCCAGAACGTGGTGGGCCTGCCTGCCGCACAGGTGATGGCCTATGATTTCCAGTATGACGATGCCGGAAATATCGTATACGGACCCAATGACGTTCCCGAAAGGGGACCTTTGACCCCTTACGGTTCGGCATTTCATAAATGGGTAGCCGGGTGGAACAACGAGTTCTCTTACAAAGGCGTGAACCTTTCATTCCTCGTAGACGGCAAGTTCGGAGGTAAGATCTTCTCTGCTACCGATTACTATGGATACATCTTCGGCCTTCATAAGGCCACCCTCGAAAACCGCGAAGCGATGGGCGAGCAGGCAGCTACGTACTATTCCAATTTCGCTAACAACGTTTCCAGGGTCTTCGTGCAGGATGCCGACTTTATCAAGCTGAGGCAGGTTACGCTCGGCTACTCATTCCCGGCAAAGCTCTTCGGCAATGCGGTTCAGAGTGTGTCGCTAAGTGTCGTGGGACGAAATCTGGCCACATTAATGAAAAAAACAGACAACATCGACCCCGAAGCTAACTATACCGCCAATGCACAAGGCCTCGAACTGGGGGGTGTACCGCCGGTGCGGACCTTTGGATTTAACCTGAACCTCAAATTCTGACACACCTAATTTCTGAAAGTATGAAGACCAACATCATAAAATACATCAGCCTCTGCATGGCATTTGCACTGACATTGAGTTGCACCAAAGACTTTGATGAAATAAACACTAACCCGGCGTCGTACAGCCAGTCGAACTTCAATCCGGATTACCTGCTCACCACCGCGCAGCTCGGATACACGGGCAGCCAGGATTTCGCCTACGATACCTGGCGGTCAAACCTGATCTATGCGTCAACGCTGATACAGGGCCTGTCAAGTGTGGTAAGCTACTGGGCCGGCGATAAGTACCTGTTGAACGAAGATTATACCGCCGCCTATTGGATGAATGCCAATGGAGCGGTAGGTGCCTATGCCGAGCAAGTCAAGTTTATTGTCGATCTTATTGAGCTGACCAAAGATAAACCCCAGTATAATAATGTTCACCAGATCGGGCGTATTATGAAAGCCCTGATCATGGAACGGATAACCGACCTGTATGGCGATGTACCGTATTTTGAGGCCGGAATGGGATACTACACCGGAAATGCAACACCCAAATATGATAGTCAGCAGGCCATCTACAATGACATGTTAACAGAAGTGGAAGATGCGGTAAGCAAGCTCGATCCGGCGGGAGCGAGGCCGGCGGGCGATCTGTTCTATCAGGGCGATCCGATCAAATGGCAGCGGTTCGGCAATACGCTGATGCTGCGGATGGCTATGAGGTTAACCAGGGTTGACGAAAATACCGCCCGCACCTATGCCGAAAAAGTGGCCGGCAATACCATGACCTCCAATGCGGATAATGCCTTTGTAAAGCACGATATCACCGGCGGACGTTCTACCCAGAACCGAAACAGCCAGGTTCTGTCGGGCGATGGCGGCCAGGAGCATTACTATGTTAAATGGTCAGACACGTTCATTAACCTCCTGAGGGCCGCAAATGATCCGAGGCTGGGTAAGGTGGCTGTCGTCGACCTCTACCAGAGCGAGAACTCCAAAGTCCAGAACGGTACCGGAAATTCCGACCCCGCAGTACAAAAGGGCATGCCCAACGGGAAGGACCTGAGCGGAATTGCCGGCCGCGACATTCGTCAGGATCCTTCGTTTACCAGCTTCCCTGCTTATTCATCGCCAAGCCCCTTCATGATCATGAAAGACGGCCCTACCTTCATTCTGACCTTTGCCGAATCCGAACTGCTGCTTGCCGAAGCGGCACAGCGCTGGGGAATTGGAGGTTCGCCAGCAGAGCACTACAATAACGGAGTGCGGGCAGCGATGACTTTCCTCAGTCAGTATGATCCGGCGCTTGGCATCACCGATGCGGCAGCAAACGATTTCCTCGCCGCCAATCCTTACAATGCCGCCAATGGCCTTGAAATGATCAACGTGCAGTATTGGCTGCATACCAATACCATGCTCGATTTTTACGAATCGTGGTCGAACTGGCGGAGATCAGGATTCCCGGCATTGGCGCCTGTGGTTTATCCTAACAATGTAACGAACGGAACAATTCCGCGGCGATTACCTTATCCTAAGTATGAGGAAGTTACCAACAGGGATAATTACCGCGCCGCCTCAGCAGCTGTTCCCGGCGGCGATGCGCTTATCGGACGAGTATGGTGGGATAAATGATACGTATGATCTGTAAAACGATATGCACGGGAATACTGCTGCTGCTGGCAGCGGTCGCCGGTTATGCACAGACAGGCCCTACCGTCACCGCATATTTTGCCGGCAATGCCGTAGAGGTGGCCGCGGTGCCCGCCGAAAAATTAACACACATTATTTACAGTTTCTGCCATTTGAAGGGCAATCGCCTGAACGTAGACAATGCGGCCGACAGCGCAACCATCCGGGCACTCGTTCAACTAAAGAATAAAAATCCCGGTCTGAAGGTGCTGCTGTCGTTAGGCGGATGGGGAGGCTGTGCAAGCTGTTCAGATGTTTTTTCGTCGCCATCGGGCCGGGCAGAATTTGCCGCATCGGTACAAGAGCTGCAGGAGTATTTTAAAACCGATGGCATCGACCTCGACTGGGAGTATCCGGCGATCCCCGGGTATCCGGGTCATAAGTTTCAGCAGCAGGACAGGGGCAACTTCACGCAACTACTGAAAGATCTGAGGAAGCGCCTCGGCCCGGCATCAGAGATCAGTTTTGCTGCCGGTGGCTTTACGGAATTCATTGAAGATGCCATTGAATGGGAGAATGTAGTACAATATGTCGACCGGATCAACCTGATGACATATGATCTGGTAAACGGTTATTCGACGGTCACCGGTCATCATACCGGCCTCTACGCCGGCGCCCCCGATGCAGAATCGACCGATAAGACGGTAAATAACCTTCTCCGGCGTAATGTTCCCGCCGAAAAGCTCGTTATAGGCGCCGCATTTTATGCGCGGGTATGGGAAAATGTATCAGCCGGAAACGGGGGGCTGTTCCAGGCAGGAAAGTTTAAAACGAGTATTCCCTTCAAAGACTTTGGCCGGCGGCTATCGGAGGAAAGCGGTTACCGGTACTTCTGGGACAGCACGGCACAGGCGCCTTACCGGTATAATGAAAGTAAAAAGTTGTTTGCCACCTTTGACGACGTCAGGTCCTTACAGTTGAAAACGCAGTATGTCATCGACAAGAAATTAAACGGCATCATGTTCTGGGAGATCACCCATGATAAGCCTGGGGGAGGATTGCTGGAGGCCATACATAGCACGCTGTCAAAATAGCCGGATGTGTTGCTTTTTCCATTGTACATGCTTATCATTGAAGGATAAGTCCAACAATGAGCACCATTCGAACAGCACCCGCCAGCATTCTTCAGCCGCGTCCACACTTTGACATTCTGGACGGCCTGAGGGGTGTCGCCGCGTTTGCTATCGTGGTATTTCATTTTATGGAGTGGGCGTATTCCGATTTCAGCAAGAATTTTATTGCCCATGGCTTTCTGGCGGTTGATTTTTTCTTCTGCCTGTCGGGATTTGTTATCGGCTATGCTTATGATCATCGCATACAGGAAATGGGTATGTCCGCCTTTTTTAGATCAAGGCTGATCAGGCTTCATCCCCTGGTGCTACTCGGTTCTGTTCTGGGCTTACTGGCCTTCCTTTTTGACCCCTTCGGCGTGGTGCCTGATACGTATAGCGCCGGAAAGATATTTCTGATATTTCTGGCATCGGCATTCCTGATACCTTACCCGGTAATGCCGGAGCGGGCCTTTAACCTGTTCAGTTTCAATGCGCCGGCGTGGTCGCTTTTCTGGGAATACATTGCCAATATCGTTTATGCCCTCGTTCTCTGCAGACTGGGCAGGCGAGCCCTTATCGTGCTAACCATACTTGCAGGCGCCGGACTATGTATGGTCAGTTATCGTGCCGGCAACCTGTTGGGCGGCTGGTCCGGAGGGACCTTCTGGGATGGCGGTGCCCGTATTGCCTATTCTTTCCTGGCCGGACTATTGATTTACCGCTCTAACTGGATCATAAAATCCCGACTTGGCTTCACCGGTTTGTCGGTCATGTTATTCCTGGCATTTCTGATGCCATGGACGGAATTTAACTGGCTGGTCGAGCCGTTGGTGGTGATGTTTTATTTTCCGCTTATCGTTTCCCTCGGTGCAGGTGCGGTGCTGTCGCCTAAGCTACGAAAGGCCTGCGTGCTTTCAGGGCTGTTGTCATATCCGCTGTATATGACCCATTATGCGGTGATCTGGATCTTCGGGAACTATTATACTACGTATAAACCCGCAACGCCGGAACTGATGCTGATCATCAGTATCGGTACGCTTCTTCTGATCGGCTTTGCTTACCTGGCGATGGTTACTTACGATACACCGTTTCGAAGATATCTGAACAGAAGACGGACGGAAAAAGCGGCCGCACAGGCAGACGTGAAAGCGGCTGGTGAAGTGCAGGTAATGTGACCCTAAAAGGAGGTGGTCATCCAGGAAACGGCCGGAAAGAGACCGAAAGCTGTTTTTTATTATTTTTAGAAAATTTCTCTCTTGAAAAGGGTCCTTATTCTTTTAAATGTCTTTATTCTGGCTTTTTGCTCCTGTAATAAGGAAAAGCAGCCGAACCGGTCGGGCCAGGATGCCGACTTTAAAAAAGGTGAATCGTTCTTTTCTAAGCAGAATGATTCTGCCTATTACTATTTCAACAAGGTAACTTCCGGATCGAGGGATAGCCTGGAGATCGCGATGGCTTATAACTATATGGCCGCGATCCAGTCGGATGCCGGTGATTACTTCGGAAGTCAGGAAAGCCTGCTGACGTCCCTTGGCTTTCTGGATGAACGCAATAAGAAGCATCACTGGTGTTTGTCGTCGAACTACAATGAACTCGGTATCGCCAGCTATAATCTGAAAAACTATGATGCTTCCCTTAGGTTCTACGATCTGGCCGTCAAACTTTCGGCTGATAAAGATTACGAACTCGTTATTTTAAATAATAAGGCACTCATTCATCAGAAGAAAGGCCGGTACGCCGAAGCCTTAACGCTATACCGGGACATTATCAAACAGCACCGGAAAAATTCGGCAGCATACGCCAGGGTGCTGACCAATATGGCAAAAACAAAATGGCTTGCAGACCCGAGGTATAATGCGGCCCCGGAGCTTCTGAAAGCACTTCGGATCCGGAGGCAGGAGAATGATGTTTGGGGACTAACATCCAGTTATACCCATCTTGCCGATTACTATGCTGCTTCAAGACCTGATTCGGCATTGTACTATGCCGAAAATCTTCATAACCTGGGTAGACGCCTGAACAGTACCGGCGCCAGGCTGGAGGCTCTGCAAAAGCTGATCAGCCTTAGCAATCCGGAGGCGGTGAAGCGCTATTTTTCCGAATACCATCGGCTGACCGATAGTGTCCAGACCGCCCGCAACGCAGCCAGGAATCAGTTCGCGCTGATCCGCTATGAAGCGGAAAAACATAAAGCTGACAACCTCAGGCTCCAGAAAGATAATGACGAAAAAGAATATCAGATCATCGCTGCGGTTTTGACGCTGATCGGGGTGTGTATTGCTTTTGTCATCTGGTATCGGAAAAGAAAACAGCGCCTGCATCTGGAAGCCCAGAATGCCATTAACGAAAATCAGCTTAAGATCTCCAAAAAGGTGCATGATGTAGTAGCCAATGGACTGTACAGAATGATGTCGGAGATCGAAAATCAGGACGACGTAGACCGCGAGCACCTGTTAGACAAACTTGAGGATATGTATGAGCGGTCGCGCGACCTTTCATATGAAAAAGGTACCTCGCAGCTTGCAGAGCTGAACTTTCATGAGACAATTAACAGTCTGATAACCTCTTTCGCAACGCACTCAACACGGGTGCTGGTGCTGGGGAACAACAAGGACCTGTGGAAAGACGTAAATGAAACCGCCCGCCAGGAAGTCGGCCACGTCATCCAGGAGCTGATGGTGAATATGAAGAAGCACAGCCAGGCAGGTAACGTACTGGTCAGGTTTGCACAATCTCACAACCATATTAACATCAGCTATTCGGATGATGGCGTTGGTCTTACGGAAAAAATCGCCTATGGCAACGGCCTCACTAATACGGGAAACCGTATAGAAAGTATCGGAGGCGCCATTACTTTTGACAGGAATACGGAAAGGGGAGTCAGCGTAGCGATCTCTTTCCCGGTGTCGTTAACGGATCAGTTATGTTCAAAAGCGTATTAATAGCGGAAGATCACGAAAGTGCCAATATTTCCTTACGGAAGACTCTCGACGAGTTGGGAATTAACAATACCTACGTCTACTATTGTGATGATGCACTAAGCAGGATCCGCAGAGCGATTTTCGATGGAGCACCCTATGATCTTCTTATCACCGACCTGTATTTCGAGGCGGACGAGCGGCAGCAGCAACTTGATGGTGGCGAAGCGCTTATTGCTGCGGCAAAAGAGGTTCAGCCCGGACTCAAGATCCTCGTTTTTTCTGCCGAGCACAGGCCGGCGGTCATCGAAGGATTATTCCGCGATCAGGGCATCAACGGTTATGTCCGGAAAGCGCGGCGCGATGCGCAGGAGCTGAAGCAGGCAGTACAGAGCATGTCCGATGGAAAGCTTCATATTCCCGTCCATCTCCGGCAGGCTATGAAGCACAATAATGCGCATGAGTTCACCGATTTCGATGTAACGATTATCACTCTTCTTTCTGAGGGCATGCGCCAGAAAGATATTCCGGCATTTCTGCAGCAAAACCAGATCCGGCCCTCCGGATTAAGCAGTATAGAAAAGCGCCTCAACCTCATGAAAGATACGCTCAGCTTTTCCAAGAACGAGCAGCTGGTAGCGTACTGCAAGGACATGGGTATTATTTGATGCGATCACCAGCCGCGTGGCCGGACCTTACGGTTTCCCGTAAGGAAGGCATACTTAGTCGGGCTAAATTTGAACCGTACATCATTCGAATTCTCTGCCAATGTATAAGTATGCCAATAAAAGCGGCAATTCCTGTGTCGACAGCTACCAGATCGGCGATAACTATATCATAGTGAGTTACACATCAGGAAGTGTATATGCGTACACCTATCGAAGCGCCGGCGTGACCAATGTCGAGACCATGAAGTCGTATGCATTGTTAGGAAAAGGTCTTTCCAGCTTTATCAGGGAAAATGTAAAAGACCGGTATTCGAAAAAATTGCTGTAAATACTTATCGCCCGCGCTTATCCCGGCCAGTGTTAGAAAAAATTTAGTCGCCATGCCTGGCCTCTGCTTGTTTCTGCAAAAGAAATTATAACTTACATTTCAATTATTTCACGCCGGGCAGACAGAGAAGACTATTTTGAGTTAACATTAAATCTCAGGCAATAATGACACATACCAGCCGAAGGGCTTTCCTGCAAAATGCATCCCTGCTGCTTGCAGGTGCTTTTGCAACGTATTCTTTTGGTTTCAAAAGCCGGAAACCACTGTTAGCATTTTCCACACTCGGATGCCCCGACTGGACCTTCCCCCGGATCACCGATTTTGCATCGAAGCATGGCTACCAGGGTCTGGAAGTGCGGGGGATCCTTCGCGAAACGGACCTGACCAGGTCGCCCATATTCAGTACATCAGAAAGCCGGAAAACGACGGTGAAGCGCATGCAGGACAAAGAATTGCACTTCGTTGGCCTGGGATCATCTGCCATGTTACATCATGCGGCACCGGCCGAACGGAAGAAGAATCTGGATGAAGGAAAGAGATTCATCGACCTGGCGCAAGAGATAGACTGTCCATATGTGCGGGTATTTCCGAATAACTTTCCAAAAGATCAGGAGAAAGAGGCGACCATCGGTCTGATCACGCAGGGTATGATGGAATTAGCCGGTCATGCAAACGGCAGCAGCGTGACCGTCTTAATGGAAACGCACGGCGATCTGGTCAGGGCTGATGACCTGTTAACGATCATGGATGCTGCGCCGCATAAACATGCGGGCCTGGTCTGGGATATTGCCAACATGTGGACCATAACCAGGCAGTCGCCGTCAGACGTGTATAACAAATTGAAGAAATACATCCGGCACACGCACATCAAAGATGCTCGTATTGTAGCCGGCAAGCCTGAGTACACCTTACTCGGACAAGGAGAGGTACCGGTTTTCGAAGCAATCAGAGCGTTGGTAAAGGGTAATTATGCGGGCTATTACAGCTTCGAGTGGGAAAAACTCTGGCATCCGGAGATCGCTGAGCCAGAAACAGCATTAGCCCATTTTCCCGGAGCTATCCATCAGTATCTTAAGCAGCTTTAATATGGCCGTTGATTCTACTTTTCTCAATACGAAGTCAAAGTCTCAGAACACTTACGATGCCATTATCGTCGGCTCCGGTATCAGCGGCGGATGGGCAGCAAAGGAATTGTGTGAAAAGGGACTGAAGGTGTTGTTACTTGAAAGAGGCGCGCCTGTGGTGCATCCGGAGTATCCGACAGCCACAATGGCTCCATGGGATCTTCCGCACCGCAATAGTCTGACGGCCGCCGACAAAGAACGCCACTTTATTCAAAGGAGGCATTACTCACTGAGAGAAGACAATAAACATTTTTACATCAAAGATCAGGAAAATCCATATATCGAAACCAGGCGATTTGACTGGATCCGGGGCGATATTGTCGGTGGGCGGTCGTTGCTATGGGCGAGGGCCTGTTACCGGTGGAGCGACCTCGACTTTGAGGCTAATCTGCGCGACGGGCATGGTGTCGACTGGCCGATCCGTTATAAAGATCTCACTCCGTGGTATTCATATGTCGAATCCTTCATCGGCGTGAGCGGGCAGTCCGAAGGCATCGCGCACCTGCCGGACGGTGTGTTTCAGCCGCCCTTTGAAATGAATGCGGTTGAACGGGATTTTAAGAGCAAGATAGAAAGCCGCTATGCAGACCGCAAGGTTATTATGGGAAGAACGGCAAACCTCACCAAACCTGTGAAGGGTCGCGGCCAGTGTATGGCCAGAGACCTTTGTCACCGCGGTTGCCCCTACGGCGCCTATTTCAGTACGAACGCCAGCACCATGCCCGCAGCGCATGCCACCGGCAACCTGACATTAAAACCACATTCACTCGTTAGCAGGGTGCTGTACGATGAACAGAAGCAAAGAGCCGCAGGCGTAGAGGTTATCGACACGCAAACCAACCAGGTGGAGGAATTTTATGCTACGATCATTTTCCTGAATGCTTCAACAGTAGCCACAACGTCTATACTGCTGAATTCAACGTCTTCCCGTTTTCCGAACGGCATGGGGAATGGCAGCGATCAGCTGGGGCGCAACCTGATGGACCACCACAAAGGGCTTTCGGCCACCGCCGAAGTCGCCGGCTTCGAAGATATGTACTATTACGGTCGCAGACCGGTATCTATCCTGATCCCCCGGTTCCGGAATGTCGGTAAAAACGATGCCGGCTTCCTTCGCGGCTACAACTATGGCGGCGGTGCTTACCGGCGACGTGCCGGCGGCGGGACCGGTATCGGATCGGCGCTTAAAGAAGCTGCGACCGAACCGGGAGGGTGGGGAATTAGTCTTTGGGCCTTTGGCGAGTGCTTGCCTTATGCCGATAACCGGATCACCCTGGATCACGACAAAAAAGACAAGTGGGGGCGCCCGCTGACGGTCATTGATTGCGAGTTTAAGGAAAATGAAAGAGCCATGAACCGCGAAATGGGCGATATGGCAGGGGAAATGCTCCAGGCGGCAGGATTCACCGGCATTAACGTTCAAAATAAGATGTCGTTCCCCGGCAATGCCAATCACGAAATGGGCACCGCGCGGATGGGGCGGGATCCCCGCACGTCGGTATTGAACAGCTTCAATCAAATGCATGAAGTTCCCAACGTCTTTGTCACCGACGGATCGTGCATGACATCCGGATCCTGTGTCAATCCCTCGCTGACCTATATGGCGCTTACGGCAAGGGCGTGCGACTATGCAGTGAGGGAGATGAAGAAGCTGAACCTGTAATTATGTGATCTAAGATAATTTTTTGCGGGGCAGCGGTATCCTAAATTTGTATACATCCAAAGAGAGGGTACGATATGAAAAAGACTATCGAAAGAATTACAGCAAAGCCGTCCAGGCCAGGTATGGTAGGCGATGGCTTCAGGGTATTTAACTACATTCCCGGAGCAAACATTCCGCAGCAGAGGATCAGCCCGTTCTTAATGCTTGATTTTAATGCCGAATACGATTTCGGACCTTCCAACCACCTGAGGGGCGTTGATGTCCATCCGCACAAAGGTTTTGAAACCGTAACCATCGCTTATAAAGGCAGTGTTGCACATCATGACAGTGCCGGCAACAGCGGAGTTATCAACCCGGGCGACGTTCAATGGATGACCGCAGGTGCCGGTATCCTGCATAAGGAATATCACGAGCAGGAGTTCTCCAGGAGAGGCGGCCCGTTCGAGATGGTCCAGTTATGGGTGAACCTTCCTAAAAAAAACAAGTTAACCCCGCCTCATTATCAGGCCATCACCAAAGAGCAGATGGGAAAAGTTGAGCTGCCCGAGGGTAAAGGCGTTGTCCATGTGATCGCCGGATCATTCGAAGGCGTAAAGGGGCCCGCAGAAACGTATTCTCCGGTGAACCTGTTTGATATCAAACTCAAGGAAGGAGGAGAGGTGACGTTCAGCCTGCCTGCCTCACATAATACGTCCGTACTGGTAGTTAACGGTAATGTTGAAGTAAACGGCGGGAAGGCGTCCGAGCATAGCTTCGTTCTTTTTACGAACGAAGGCGAGGAGATCAAGATCAGGGCAAGCGAAGATAGTGTGCTGTTAGTTATGAGCGGGGAGCCGCTTAATGAGCCCATTGCCAGCTACGGCCCTTTCGTGATGAACACCGAGGAGGAGATCAGGGAGTCGATACGCGAGTTTCAGGCCGGAAAGTTCGGCGTTCTGTCATAACGGAGCGCCGTGCTGTTGATCTGACCGGAAGCCGGCACCTTCTGATCAGGAGATCTCGTGATCGCTAAGTTCTTTCGTCAGCTTGGTAAAACCGATAACTTCGCCATCGTCATCGTGAAGAGCAGTAATTAAAATACTGCCCCAGAATGTCGTTCCATCCTTTCTGACACGTCTTCCGATATGTTTTGCCCGGCCTTCTTTAATGGCCTGCGCAAGCAATTTTTCAGGAAGGCGCTCCTGTCTGTCACGCGGCATATAAAACAGCCGGAAATTCTGTCCCAGTATTTCTTCCTCTTTATATCCCTTGATCTTCTCGGCGCCTTTATTCCAGGTCAGTATGGTGCCGTCAAAGTCCAGCAGAATGATGGCATAGTCCATAATCTCCTGAATCATTCTCTCATGCAACTGCTGTAAAACTTCTACTTTTTCCATTATTGTCTGAACTGCCGGCATAGCGTAATCTAACAGATGTCGGTGATACCTTTTCTAAACGTGTAGCGGCTACACAATTGTCATCTCCGACAAAACGCCATCCCGCGTGAATTGTTCTCGGCGGCTTTTTGCGGCCAGAGTTTCGAAGATAGCTTTTCACTGGCTTACTCCAAATGAATTATTAGATTTGGTGTAGCGAAGAACATGAATTAACACAGATAATATGGCAACGCCGAACGATAAAACTCAGGGGATAACCCCGCCAGATGACAGGAGCCCAAAGGTGGTCGGAATTGGCGCGGAAGTGAATACTTTGCACCTTCTGCAAAAGATTTTATGATCAATTACAGAGTTCAGAATATCGAAGGGCTTGTCAAAAAGTTAAGAGAGAACGGTGTCACTATTGTGGATGAAATTCAAACGTTCGACTACGGCAAGTTCATTCACATAATGGATTTTGAAGGAAATAAGATAGAACTTTGGGAACCGGTAAAATAAATAGCATGAAAACTTCCGAAAAGCACGATCAGCGTATCGCGAACATGACCTTTTCTTCCGTATATCCTATGTATGTCGAAAAAGTGGAGAAAAAGGGACGAACAAAAGAAGAACTGCACCAGGTTATCGAATGGTTAACGGGCTTTGATAATAAGAAGATGCAGGACCTCATCAACGAAAAGGTCACTTTTGAAACCTTCTTCCAGCGGGCGTCATTAAATCCCAATGTGAACCTCATCACCGGAGTCATCTGCGGATATCGCGTAGAGGAGATCGAAACCCCTTTGACCCGGCAGGTCCGGTATCTGGATAAGCTGGTGGATGAATTGGCGAAGGGACGGAAGATGGAGAAGATCCTCAGAGGATCGTAGTTTTCAGACCAGTATTTCGTCCTGATTCAAGTGTTTGTAATTCTGGTATGCTGCCCGTATCTTTTTGTATGAAAGCAGAAGTATCATTCCGAAGGTAAGGACAGTGACCGCATTGATGGTTATAGCCCATGAAAGTCCGATATGCTCGGTTAACCAGCCGATCTCAAAATTGCCTACCGGCGCCAGGCCCATGAACATCAGGATGTAAAGACTCATGACGCGTCCCCTGAACTCATTTTTTACGCTTCCCTGAATCACGGTATTCATCATAGCCGACTGAGACAGTAATCCGAACCCGATCAGGAACAGAAGTACCAGGGCTACCTGGAAATTGGTTGTAAAGGCGAATAATAAAAGGCTGATACAGAACAGGGTGTTCCCACCGATGATAAATACCACCGCAGGAAGTTTTTGTGCATAAGCCCCGACCAGATAAGTTGCCGCCAGTGCACCAACTCCGGTTGCTGAATAAAGATAGCCAAGTCCCTTTGCGTCGACATTGAACGTGTGGCTGGCAATAACAGGCATCATGGTGGTGTACGACCAGCCGAATATGGATGTGACTGCGGTAAAAATGAGCAGTGTCCGGATGAGCGGGTTGGCAAATGAAAATTGAATTCCGTTCTTTATGGCTTGTATGGCATTGATGTTTCTTGCGGGCGGCTTTTTGGAGATCTTCAGAAATGTAAGGGCAAAAATTACTGCAAGATAGCTGATGCCATTGGCGATGAACGCACCTCCGGTTCCCACGAAAGCGATAAGCAGTCCGGCAAGCCCGGGACCGATGACCCTGCCGGCATTGAATATTCCCGAGTTCAATGCGATAGCGGACGGAAGCTGCTCCTTGCTTACCATATCGGAAATGAACGCCTGGCGGGCCGGTGCATCAACCGCATTCACCGTTCCCAGAAGGAACGCCAGAAGACATATCACCGGCACAGTAGCCAGCTCAAGGATCGTTAATACTCCGAAAATAAGCGCCAGCACCATGGAGGCAGACTGCGTGAAGAACAAGATCGTTTTTTTGGGAAACCGGTCGACCATCACACCGCCGAAAAGCGATAATAGCAGGGACGGAACGGTAGCGCAGGCCGCCACAAGTCCTATCAGAAAAGGTGAATTTGTGAGGTGAAGAACGAGCCAGCCTTCGGCAACGATCTGCAGCCATGTACCAATCACAGAGATCAACTGACCAAAAAAGTAAATTCGGTAATCGGCGTTCTGTAAAGCCGGAAACGCTGAAAGCCGCTTTGCCCAAACCGTGTTTTGACCAACAGTTTTTTCCGGCGATTCACCTATCAGATACTCCTGGCTTCCATTAGTGTCGTTGTGTGCTGCGGAAATACTTTTCAAAGCCATTCACTTACTATAGAAGATATGTATTTAAAGCAGTAAACGACGACTTTGGTTTTGTTCCGGATCACGGATGTCCTGCCATTCTATACATTACGGCAGGACCGTTTGTTACGACATCAGCATACCGGCCGTTTGGTTATTGCTTATTTCCATTCTTCCTCGGATCGTCGGCTTCATTAACGTACGTTATGTCGAACGGTCCGACACCATTGACCTGGATGATGACTTCTTCTTTGGTATAAGCGAAATGAGCTACCGGACCAGGTAACGCGGCGAATCCGCCAGGCGTAAGAGCCAGCGTTGCTTTTTCCCGTGAAAACTGCTCACCGGTGCCGCAGAATAAAGTACCCTGTATGACCGTTACCTGTTCACCTTTGGTATGGCGGTGCGGCTTAATGTCGAAACCTGCCGGGAACTTGAGGCGCATGGTAAAAGGGCCGCTTTCTGCGGGATTCCCTGCCAGAACAGCCATTTTAGCGCCTTTGGGTAACGGTGGGGCATCCACCCATTTGATATCAGCCGAATTATACGCAACGGGCGCTGCGGATGTATCAGCGTTTTGAGCAAAGGTTCCTGCAGCCGGAACGAGCATAAACAATGCGATCAATTTTACATAATTCTTCATATTTCCTCCTTTCACAAAGTCTAAGACCGACTCAGCAAGTACACCCCGGTATTTGCTGAGCCAAATTAAATTTAATCATTAGAGAGCGCCAATAATCTGTTACTGAGAAGATTGTGTAGCAAACTGTGAAGAAGTGAGAAGTTTCAGAAACTGATGGATCAATAGCCAGACGCCGGTGCATCCCGGTTGAGCGTTGAACAAAACATTCTCAAATGAATGATTAGTTTTGGATTTATTCGGCATTCATTTATGGTCATTTATTTTTTAAGCGGTTTAGGATGCGACCGGAGAGTGTTTGAGCGGATCGATCTTCCTTCCGGCTACGAGATGCAGCATCTGGACTGGGTGCCGGTAGACGGAACAGAAACGCTGCCTGCATATGCTGCGCAACTATCTAAAAAGATAGACGACTCAAAGCCGTTTATGCTGGCAGGTATGTCGTTCGGTGGAATGGTTGCCGCCGAGATCGCTAAAATCAAGCGCCCGGAAAAACTCATACTTTTTTCAACCGTAGCAAACAGGCGGCAGCTTCCTTTATTTTACCGGCTGTCCGGAAAGATACCCCTCGAATGGCTTTCGGCCCGTGCTGCGAATTTATTAAGTATGTCCTACCTGCACCGGTACTTCGGACCGCTCGACCGGCGCAGCAAAGAACTCGTTACCGAATACTTCAGGCATCTGGATCCGGTGTTTTTACGGTGGACGCTGGGGCACATAGGCAGATGGCAAAATGAAGAGGTCTTTCCAGGCTACTTACATATACATGGTTCTGAAGACAAGACATTCTACGCCCGACTGACCGACGCCCAATACATCATACCGGGGGGAGGTCACTTCTGTATCCTGACACATGCGCAAAAAGTAAATGAGATACTGAGAAAGGAGCTTCAACCACTTTAAGGAGGTTGTTTCATTGACCCATACGTTCATCCTGGCAAATGAATACGGAGAAGACCCCGTCAACAAAGTAAAGGGTTGTTAAATAGGTCACGGAAACGTGATCCAGAGCTTTTACACCGTGGGCGAGCAACGCATAGTACCTGGATATATCGGCAAATAAATTGAAACGGTATTCTGATCCGGCAAACCGAAAACGTATAGTCAGCCGGATAGTTAAGGTTTGCCAATGTACAGCAGGCCTGAAATCCACCATCCGGGATTACTAAAAAAGCTATTGAAATCGAAAAAGCCGGAAAGTAAGTCGAACCCGTTTTTACTCCACTTCAATTTGAAAAAGGCTTAGTGAAAGCCCTTCATAGTGTTTCGGAAGGCCTGCGGTGTTTTCCATTACGGTGATTCCGAGGTATTCGAAGCCACAGCTTACATAATATTCGCGCAGTTTCAGGTTGTCGCCCCAGGTATCCATACGTATATATTGTTTATCAATACTTTTAGCATAGACCTTCGCCCATTTAACAATTTCCTTAACAAAAGCGCCCCCTCTGAAACTCGGGTTCGTTACTATGCGATGGATGTAGATCGATGGATCCTGATCTTTTTCTTTCCAGATAAGAGGATCGCTGAACGTGATCGCAAAGATACAGGCAACTCGTCCGTCGATCACGATTTTCCACTGCCGGTTTTCCGCGATCTCCTGTTCAATCAAATCTCTGTCAAAGCCCTGCCATTGTTTGTTGAAAACCGTCTTTTGAAATTTAACGGCTTCGTCATACAGATGAAATATCGTCCCGATATCTTCCGGGGTACTGTTGGCAATAAACATTTTTTAAAACTGATATCCCGCAAAGGTAGGCAAATAGGACATTCTTTGGCCGTCGAGTGGATAGCGGTTCTTTTTTGTCTGACGAATTCAAAGAACAATACCTGCAGGTATTAAGTGAACGCTACTCAGTGCTTCAGTTATAAGCACCTATTTTATTTTTGAATTTAAAGGGGGCAATTTGCTAATTTGTCAATGCCCTTTTTGACTTTTGACTTTTGACTTTTGAATTTGAAGTATGAAGATCCAATCGTTATCTCTGATCGTTTCGCCTGAGATCGGAAGCGTTTCAGCCGAAATGATCACGCCTGATAAGCCAATCTGTGTCATGACATTGGCGCATGGAGCAGGAGCGGGAATGAATCACCAATTCATGGTGACAATTTCAAAACTGCTTGCCGAAAGAGACATTGCTACACTTCGGTTTAATTTCCCCTTTATGGAGAAACAAAAGCGAAGGCCTGACTCTCCGGCCGTAGCCCACAAAGCGATCGAAGCAGCGATCAATCAGGCTCATGAACATTTTCCTTCTGTTCCGGTATTTGCGTCGGGCAAATCTTTCGGAGGAAGAATGAGTTCACAATATCTGGCAACGCATCCTGCGGCTGATGTAAAAGGAATTATTTTCTTTGGATTTCCACTCCATCAGGCCGGAAAGCCTTCTGTAGAAAGAGCCGAACATCTTAAGAGCGTAACAGTACCCATGCTTTTCTTGCAGGGTACGAGAGATGAGCTGGCATCCTACAACCTGATAGAAAAAGTCTGTGGTTCCCTTGATTTGGCAAGCCTCTTTACGATTGAAGGAGCCAATCACGCATTCAAGGCAGGGAAACAACAGATCATGCCGGTACTTGCAGATGCTACCAGGTCCTGGATCGAAAAGGAAATAGAAAGTTGAGGATGCAGGCGAGCTTGCAGCAATTATAATATCATATGAACGAACAAGCAGAGAATTTTTTCCGTCAATCCCAGAAATGGCACGAAGAATTTCACTTGTTGCGGGAAATCATCCGCGACAATAACTCACTTGAAGAAGATTACAAATGGATGCACCCCTGTTATACTTTTCAGGGAAAAAATATCGTACTGATCCACGGCTTCAAGGAATACTGTGCGTTGCTGTTTCACAAAGGTGCCCTGTTGAAAGATTCGGAGGGTATTTTGATCCAGCAGACCGAAAACGTACAATCGGCAAGGCAGATCAGGTTTACCAACGTTCAACAAATCGAAGATCTGAGATCCATGATCCGGGATTACATCCGGGAAGCCATTGAAATTGAAAAAGCCGGAACGAAAATTGAATTGAAAAAAGTTGCCGATTATCCCATTCCGGAAGAATTTCAGACGGCGTTGCAGGATGACGAAATATTGTCGAAAGCCTTTTATTCCTTAACGCCCGGACGGCAAAAGGGATATTTGTTTTATTTCAACCAGGCCAAACAATCCAAAACCCGGGAAGCCAGAATTGAAAAATACTACCAGCATATCTTAAAGGGAAAAGGCATTGACGATTAGACCAGCGCTTTCCTAAATCGTTTCCCGGCACAGCAGCCAGTAGCTTATTTCAAAGCTCTAAGCGCCCTTCGGCGTTCATAGTCTGACCCAATGGCGTTCGCTGCTTTTTAATAAGTAGCTTTCCCCTAGCTCCGTTGCACCGGCCGGTATCTGCGGCGCGATCCCTTGCAACACTTACTCTTTTCGTAATCAGAGCCGATGGTAGCAATTACCGGAAACAAGGCCCGGTGGCCCCGCGGGAAATAATTGTCGGTGATTCCCACCATGAAAAAATGAATTGGACATAGTCGCTAACGCCGCTGTGTTGACGAATTAATTTCAATAAACGTTACCGGTTTTGTAACCTTTTCAATTTTAAGGCCGATGGACCGGAGAAAATCCGACACCTCCAGAAAGTCTCTACCAGGGATATCTTTAATATTAAATCGTTTATTCTTAAACGAACCCAGCTTACCGGTCTCAACAAGCAACCTGTACTTGCTTTCCATAATAGAGGCAATGAAATCGAGGGAGCAGTTAATGGCATTATACCCCTTACCTGTCCTTTTCAGCATTTGACCCTGTGTTTTTAAGGTGCTTTCAAACTTTTTAAGTTTTTCGCCATCTCCGACGGATATAATCCACGCATCGGTTTGCTCGTCCTTTTCCGAAAGTTTTAGATCATACATTGCAGCGATGCTCTCCGCTATAATCCGGTCGCCAACCAATGGATGGATAGCGGTGGTAAACGATGTGAGTTCCACGTCCAGCGTGTCGATGGGTATGTGGGTATTTATTCTAACCCTTGATGAAGACACCGGCAAATGGTCGAGTACTAATGCTTTTGGAGTAAGCGCAGTAACCTTAATGGAGGCGGCTACGCTATCGCCGCCATTCATCCGCCTTGCCGTAAAGGGAGTGCCCGGCAAGCTTTTTTTAACAGTAAATGAAAATAAGCTGTTGGCGGTATCTGCTTTTTTACCGATAACCCTGTTTTCCTGAAATGTTTTCGCTTGGCCGACTGCCGAAGAAAGAGATTCCGGTATCCGCTTATTTCGGAAGTAGTGCCCAAGAACTGTCTGAAGCTGATCAGACGTTCCCATCCATTGCAAAACGCCTTTCTCATCAATAAATGCAGTAGTAGGCCGGCTCGAAATATTAAAGTTGCTAAATGTTTGTCCATTTTCATCCAAAACGAGCGAGATGTGAGGTTTTTGAGGAGTTTGCATAAACCGTTTTACCCGTGTAGCATCTTCGTCGCTAATGGCTATAAAATTGATTTTTCCCGCATATTGTTGGGCAACCTGATCCAGAAGAGGAAAGGAGGCGATACAGGGTGCACACCAGGTAGCCCAAAAATCAATCACCAACGGTTTGCCGTGAAAGGGGATTCTCTGTTCGGGTTGCATCCACTCTTTAATAACAATTTCCGGGGCTCTTTTGCCCAACTGTACTTGTGAAAAGGATAGCGTCGAGAGAACGAGGAACTGAAGCGAAATAAAGATTTTTTTCATGCTATTTTTTCGGCAAACCTATGCGGGATCAGCCGTTTAAACTGAATGGTCAGGGTGCCGAAAAGGTAGTAATACCAGTATGAAAAAAATGTTGTGGTTGCTTAAGTGTTTGATTTGTATTTGCTTAACAGATCGGCCCTGCTTTTAATATTCAGCTTTTGAAATATGCTCGTAATGTGAGATTTCACAGTAGTGGTTTCAATAAATAAGGTTGCTGCGATCTCTTTATTTGACTTTTCAGACAACAGGAGGCTTACAACTTCCTTTTCCTTTTTGGTTAGAGGCACCGCCTTTACTGATTGTTCATTTTTCCGTTTCGACCTTAAATACAGGATAACAAGGACAATCGATGTGAATGAAAGTAAAAGAATAATGCCTGACAAGCCGACAAGCGTTTCGTCATTTAAAAAAGCCTTATAGTTGGAATTTGCGAAAGCTGCGAACGCAGCTTTTACCCTAAGCTCTGAAACATATCGATTGTCAGGAAGTGTATTCTCCAGATCATTAATTAATGAGTTGTAATATTTTCGGTTCTCCTTAAACTCCTGTTTCTGATCCCACCCGAGGTGCGCCAATATAAAGATGGTAAAATATGGAGAGTTTACTTCAGCTATCGCTTTTTTCGAAGCCTCAAACGCTTTATTATGAGACAGTTCTTTGGATGCATCCGTGCCTGTTGCCGTCTCGCCCGATGTGATGTAATAGATGTTGCGATAGAATGCCGCTATTTCCGACGCATTAATTGTTCCGGTTATGCTGGCCTCATAAAAAGGGGTTGAAGCCAGATCAACATTTATTGAAATATCCGATCTATTTTTAATGAGAAGGTGAATGAAATTGTGCCTTTTCCACGTACCCATATACGACGTTACGTGCGGGTTTTCCGTTAGATATAACCGGTAAAATTGATATTGATCCGGAAAGTTGTTTCCTGTAAGGGTGAAATTGCCATTTGTGTCCAGGTCGGCCTCCTGAACAACTAATTGAGCTGAGGCCATTTCAAAGTGATTTACGGACCTGACGGCAGCTAAGTATACTTTCGGTTGCCACTTTTGCTGCTGATAGTTTTTTAACTGCCCTCTAATTACGTAGCCGTGTGTTAGATTAATAAATAGAAAAAAGAAAAGGAGGGAAAAGGAAATGCGTTTGCACATCACCAAAAATAATCACAAAACAATCACTGACAAATAATGTCACAGATCGGTCTTCAGCGGGAGATCAGGAAGCCGGAATATCTTCAACCTGTTTAACACGACCCGTACGGAAGGCGGGCGCCTGGCATTGAAGGAAATGATGCGCTCGCCAACGTCTGATCGCGCTCAGCTGCTTGAGAGAACCGAAACCATTCGCTTTTTTCATCATCAGAGACCTGAGCTGAGATTACCTATTTTTCGAAAGTGGGA
>DASWXL010000080.1:0-7911 GCA_036405495.1 Sphingobacteriaceae bacterium
TACCGAGTTTGTTGAGAAATTTAAGGATGCTAAGGATGCCAATGAGCTGATCGGAAAGTTCGGTTTAGGTTTTTATTCCGCCTTTATGGTGGCCGATCAGGTGGAAATTCAAACCCTTTCTTACCAGGAAGGCGCAAAACCTGCCCGCTGGATCTGCGACGGTAGCACAGAGTTTGAAATAACCGAGGGTACCCGTACCGATCGCGGAACTGACATCATCCTGCACATCAATAAAGACAACGAAGAGTTCCTGAGCCAGTACAAGCTGCAGGAGATCCTGGATAAATACTGCCGTTTCCTGCCTGTGCCGATCAAGTTCGGAACCAAGACAGAATCTGAACCTGACGGTGAAGATGCCGACGGCAAAACAAAATACAGATCGGCAGAGGTTGACAACATCATCAACAACACGAACCCTATCTGGACAAAAGCTCCTTCCGAACTGAAAGATGAGGATTACCTCGCCTTCTACAAAGAGCTTTATCCGTTTTCTGAGGATCCGCTGTTCTGGATCCACCTGAACGTGGATTATCCGTTCAACCTGACCGGCGTTCTGTACTTCCCTAAGCTGAAGAACGATTTCGAGCTCAAGCCGAACAAGATCAAGTTATACTCCCGACAGGTGTTTATCACCGATGAAGTAAAGGATATTGTGCCTGAGTTCCTGATGTTGCTGCATGGTGTGATCGATTCGCCGGATATTCCGTTGAACGTATCGCGTTCCTTCCTGCAGGCCGATAGTAACGTGAAAAAGATCAACACCTACATCACTAAGAAAGTGGCGGATAAACTGGCAGAGCTTTACAAGAAAGACCGCAAGGCTTACGAAGAAAAATGGCAGGACATCGGCTTGTTCGTGAAATACGGAATGATCAGCGAGGAGAAATTCTATGACAAAGCCAAAGATTTCGCTTTGCTTACCAACACGAAGAACGAGCATTTCACGCTGGAAGAATATCAAGAGAAGGTAAAAGCCCTGCAAACCGACAAAGACGGTAACGTCGTGTATGTGTACACTACTGATGCTGCCAGGCAAGATGCTTTCATTCAATCGGCCAACAAAAAGGATTACGATGTAATGCAGATGAACTCGCCGATCGACAACCACTTCATCAGTCATTTAGAACAAAAGCTGGAGAAAACTTCTCTGAAACGCGTTGATTCGGATGTTATCGATAAGCTGATCCAGAAAGACGATACTCCGGCCCATGTGCTTACAGAAGAGCAGACCACTGCAGTGAAATCAATATTTGAAGGCGCCATTAAAAACGCCAACATGAAAGTAGAAGTTGAAAGTCTTAATCCGGACGAGCTTCCTGTTCATGTGACCATGGACGAGTTCATGCGCCGCATGAAGGACATGGCTCAGATGGGCGGTGGCATGAGTTTCTATGGTTCAATGCCTGACAACTACAAGGTGGCCATCAACGGAAATCATCCGTTGATCACCCGCATCGTTAACACAGAAAACCAGGAAGAACAAAGTAAACTGGCTAAACAGGCCTTTGATTTGGCGCTGCTTTCTCAAGGAATGCTTACCGGTGCCGAGCTTACTGAGTTCGTAAAACGAAGTGTTCAGATGATATAAGGTCAGATGATAAAATGTAAAAACCCGCTTAATAGCGGGTTTTTACATTTTAAAGCTCCACGGTCTATCTATCAATGGGGAGAAGAACTTTTCCGGTCCCACGTCTTTTTATCGATCTCCCGTTCAGCGTGTATAGTTCGGCTTTTCTCAGGGCTTCCCACCTTCCTTACCCCTTGCTTGGTCATCTGTTCCCTGCTCAAATGCTCGCTCTCTGTCTTTTTCCAATGCCCGTGATATAATGTCATACGCCAATTTGTTTTTTCTTATTTTAATAACAGGCAGATGCGGCTGTTGTTCTCAAACATCACGTCTTAAAACCTCTAACGGCGGACTGTTCAGCAGTCCCCTACTGTTAAACAAACCGATGGTAACCGTGAGCAGTGAGATCACCACGAATAATAACAGCACCGGTAACATGTCCGGTACAAAAACGGTTTCAAAGGTGTATCTGGCCAGCGCCCAGCTTCCGCTAAGCGAAAGAATAATACCGGTACCTGCCGCTAACGCACCTAGAAAGAAGTACTCGAGCGCCGTAATGAACAGAATCTGCTTCCGCGACGCGCCGATGGTGCGTAACAATACGCTTTCACGGATACGCTGATACTTGCTGATCAAAACCGAAGCGATCAAAACCACCAATCCGGTGACGATGCTGAAGCCGCCCATAAAGCGGATCATGAAACCGATCTTGCTGAGTATCTCATCCAGGACATCCAGCACCAGATCAAGATCTATAATTGAAACATTAGGAAACGAGCGAACAACGGCCTGCTGAAACCTTGCAGATGCTTCCGGAGAAGGAACCCGCGTGATAAGCACGTGAAACTGCGGCGCATCTTCCAGAACACCCTTTGGGAAAACCACTCTGAAATTGGTTTGTATCCTGTTCCAGTCTACCTCACGGAAGCTGCCCACCACCGCCGGAATAATTGCTCCCTGAACATTGAAGCTGATGCGGTCGCCTATCTTCATATTGATACGGCGGGCATACTGCTCCTCCAGAGAAACATAGACGGTACCGTCTGTTGAATCCACCCTTCCCCGCCACTCACCTTCCGTGATGGTTTCCGAATCCGTCAGCGAATCCCTGAAGGTAACCCGAAGTTCGGAATTAAATGCCCTCCGGGAGATGTTCAATGAGGTGTCTTTCCGCACTTCTGGAGCGGTATAACCGTTGATCTCCTCGATTCGCATGGTAACAATGGGAACCTGCTGAATAATGGGGAGTTTCTGCTGTTGCGTTATTCTGGCAACTGCATCCCTTTGGTTCGACTGGATATCGAACAAGACCATGTTAGGCTGGTTGCCACTCGCCGATAAGGTAACGCGGTTGATCAGTATACTTTGCACGAAGATGAGCGTGCTAATGAATGCCGTTCCCAGGCCGATAGAAACGATCAGAATACGGGTTTGGTTCTGCGGACGGAATAAGTTTGCCAGCCCCTGACGCCACAGGTAACTCCATGAAGACGGAAAATACCGGCGAATAAACCACATCAGCGCCGATGCCAGGGCTGATAAAACAAGAAAAGCCCCCAGCACGCTGCCGGTAAAATAAATCGCTTCTTTCCAGCTCCTTAACTGCAGATAACTGAATGATAAAATAAAGATGATCACCAATAGATAAACCAGCAACTTCAGCGGATCGCGAAACATGGACGTTTCGGAAAACGAGATGCGCAGGGTATTCAGCGGCGAAATGTTTCTCACCGATATGAGCGGTAACAATGCAAACAGCACCGAGATGATCAAACCCAGAATGATACCCTGAATAATGGAGAACCAGGAAACGTTGACCGTCACCTCTAAAGGAAGCAGGTCTTGCAACACGATCGGCAACACCTGCTGAATGACCGTTCCCAACGCCGCGCCTAAGACGGAGCCAATTAATCCAATGCCTGCGATCTGAATAAGATAGATCAGAAACGCCTGAAAAGATCTGACTCCCAGGCAACGAAGAATTGCAATAGTTCCCAGCTTTTCCCGAATGTAGATATGAATGGAACTGGCAACCCCGATACATCCCAGAAGCAACGCAATAAAGCCCACCAGCGACAGAAAACGGGTCAGGTCCTCAAAAGAACGTCCGGTTTCCCGTTTCTGCGATTCGATGGTTTCATAATCCAGATCTTCCTTCTCCAGTCGCGGCCTGATGTCTTTAACAAGCTTTTCGACTCCCGTGGGATCGTTAAACCGGTAATAATAGTAATAGCTGATGCGGCTGCCTTTCTTCAGCAAGCCCGTATCATCGAGATACTGCAACGGAATGTAAACCACCGGGGCTACGGAAGAGGAAACGCCGGTCTGTCCGGGCACCTTATTCAACACCCCTGCAATCGCGAATGTAACTTCGCCTACCTTGATCGTATCGCCAACCTTCGCATTAAACTGAAGCATCAGCGTTTTATCTACCACTGCCTGCCGCTGCGATTTAAACTGTTTGGCTGCCTGAACGGGAATAGTCTCAATTCCGCCGTAATACGGAAAATCACCCTGCAATGCCCTTACCTGAACCAGTCGTGTGCCCTGGCTTTTGGGAAAGAGAATCATGGAGGCAAAGCGCCGCTCCTGCGAGCGTTCATCCCCTAAGGAATCCAACAGTGGCTGTCCTGAAGGCTTCAACTGCTTATTCGTTGAAAGCACCAGATCGGCACCGATAAGTGTTGCCGCCTGTTTGTTAATATCTTCCCTTAGGTTCTCACCGAAAGAGTAAATGGCAACAAGCGCTGCGATGCCCAGGACAATCGAAGAAATGAACAGGAACAGACGCGAGCGATTACGCCTGCTATCACGCCAGGCCATCTTAAACAGCCAGCGGATATTTACTTTTTGACGTGTAAGATCTACCTTATCCATGTACTGCTATTATTTCGTCTGCCACAATAGCACCGCCACGTATACGGATGATGCGTTGAGTTTTAGCTGCCAGTTCCAGGTCGTGAGTTACCATGATGAGGGTGGTTCCGGCTTCGCGGTTAAGATCGAAAAGCAGCTTCACCACCTTGTCGCTTGTTTCTGCATCGAGATTACCGGTGGGTTCATCGGCAAATAAGATCCTGGGGTCGTTTGAAAACGCCCTGGCAATGGAAACACGTTGCTGTTCACCGCCTGAAAGTTGCGTTGGGTAATGGTGTCCGCGATCCGCCAGGCCAACCTTATCGAGCAGGTTAAGCGCCCTCGAACGGGCGTCTCTCTCGCCCCGCAACTCTAAAGGGACCATCACGTTCTCCAGCGCCGTAAGCGTTGGCAGTAACTGAAAGTTCTGAAATATAAAACCAACGTACTGGTTACGTATCCGGGCGCGTTCATCTTCGTTCAGCTGATCGATACGAATATTATTCAATTCGACGGTTCCGCCGGTTGACCGGTCAAGGCCGGCGCATAAGCCCAAAAGCGTGGTCTTACCGCTTCCGGACGGTCCTACAATGGCCGCAGTTGCGCCATCCTCAATGGAAAAACTTATGTCCTGAAGAACGGATAAGGTGCGCCCAGCGCTTTGAAAGGTCTTACTTAGATTTTGAACACTCAGAATAGTTTGCACAGTTTTACTTATTTAGTGAGCTTTGAGCGCTGGCCCAACGCCGGTGTGATCAGTTTTTGAAAATACAGTAAAAATTAAACTTAAATATGATGCCCCTGTTTAAATTACGTTTATATATTCCACACACGGCCCTTATGGTTAAGATAAACTGCTTTTTTCTGATCATATTTTTGCTGACGGGCTGCACGCCGAACGAAAATTCAGGCAAAAGAACGGCGGATAAAACCACTTCAAACTCTACTAATAGCGAACAAATGCAAGAGAAAAAGAACATCCTTTTCTTTGGAAATAGTCTTACTGCCGGATATGGTCTCGATGATCCGGCTGATGCCTTTCCGTCAATTATCCAGCAAAAGATCGACTCACTGGAGCTACCTTACAAGGTGATCAATGCCGGTTTAAGCGGTGAAACAACCGCCAGCGGGAAAAACCGCATTGACTGGCTGCTAAAGCAAAAAGTAGATGTTTTTGTACTGGAACTGGGGGCAAATGACGGGCTCCGCGGTATTCCGGTTGCAGAGACCTCCCGAAATCTTCAGGCTATTGTCGATAAGGTCAAAGCAAAATACCCTGATGCAGAAATGGTGTTATTAGGAATGGAAGTGCCGCCTAACATGGGCGATCGTTACGTGATGGAATTCAGAGCGATCTTTCGTAAAGTGGCCGAAAAAAATGACATGGCGTTTGTTCCTTTCCTGCTCGAAGGAGTTGCCGGAAACACTACGCTCAACCTGCAGGATGGCATCCATCCTACCGCTAAAGGTTATAAGATCGTTGCGGAAAATGTTTGGGATGTGCTGAAAAACGTCCTGAAAGAGAACTGAAGGCGAAAAAGGATATAAAGCCAGAACCACCAACAAAAAGTGCCGGATGTTTCCATCCGGCACTCATTTTTCCAGGCTGTAACGAGCTATAATTTTCAGTAGCGCTGAACACGCCCGGTTTTACGGTCGTGAGCTCTTCCGATAGCATAACCGGTACCGGCACCGATAACACCGCCGATAACTGCACCTCGGGCGTCTTTTTTATCTACAAGGATACCAGTAACGGCACCTGCACCGGCGCCAATTACGGCGCCCTTAGCGGCGGAGCTCCAGCCTTTCTTTTCCGGAACACGCTCCGGTTGTCCGTATGAACCGTTTCCGGAACCGTAAGAGTAACCGGCGTTTTTGGAGCTTGAGTTTGCTGCTACTTTTGTTTCCAGTGCTTTAATTCTTTCTTCCTTCTGAGCCTCAGCTTTTGCTTTCAGCTGTGCTTCGGCACGTTTGAAACTGTCTAATTTGAGACTATCGTTAATCATCTTTACAGATTGCTGAGCAATTCTGATCGAATCCTCTCTAGAAACCGAACTCATCTGTGAGTTGTTACTGCAGGCCGCAAATACTGAAGCCGCTGCAATAACCATTGCCATTCTTTTCATAAGTGTGTGTTGTGTTTGTTTGTTTGTATGTTTCAGGTTCGACTATGGATCTACCGGAGGGTTTAAAACCATTGCCAAAAACCTTGATCATTCGTAAAGCTTATAACGCCCGTAATAGCAAGTATTGTACGTCACGCGGCATACAGAAATTTCAACATCCTTATATTTGTCTCATGCAAGAACCATTCGATATTGAAATAAACGGAACCACATACTCGGTTTTTCCGGAGGAAGAAGGCATCTACACCATATTCAAAGAAGGCATAGAACACATGAAGATCCAGAAGGACGATAACGACCATTGGTTAAAACTCGATCCTGAAACAGAAACGCCGCTTTTTGAGGAGGATGAGGAAGCCAGTCGGGTTGGCAGGGAGTTATTGCGTAATATTCACGAATGATACACTTCGGGAATGTCCTCAATCGCCGCCGACAGTCAGTTAACCGCTGTTCTTACCTTGATACCAAACGATAAACTCATTAATTTGGGATATCCGGGAACGAAAGTGGTGGCAAAACCGATTTTATCGCTGATCTGTAGCGTATATTCCAATTCACCTCCGTACCACAAAAACTTATATTGCCACGCGTCGTTCTGCCCCCCCTTGAAGTAGCCGGAATTATTGTAACCTTCCAGCTCCAGCCAGTTTCTTCGGTAGATAAGCGTTGGACCAAAGCCGCCGGAAAGCGAGTGTTGCCGATATTTGAAGATCTTTCCTCTGAAACCAACATGAGTAAATCCGCCGGCTCTGTTGGCACAATCCGCATACAAAGCCTGAACTGCCTTAATTGAAACCTGTTTCCCAAAAAATCTTTCAAACGAGGCCATTGCGCCGAGATTTATCACAAGCACTCCTTCGGCATCGAGCTTTCGAGGCATCAAAAAAGCATTCCCATCGCCTTGGGGATGAATGCTTAAGCCAAAAAGCTTAAGACCAACATTGGTTTGAGCGTTCAATGATGAAGTAAACAATATCGAGAAAACAATTAATATGGCTAATTTCATTTGGACCTCAACAGTCTAAAAACCGGATAAGACACTATCGTAATGGCCAGAATGATCAGAAAGCTGCGCGGATCGCCGAACGAAAAACCTATAAAGAAAGCGACTGTGACCAAAATGGTCAACCAGGTGCTGTATGGATATCCCCATGCCTTGTACGGCCGCGGAAGATCCGGCTCCGTTCTCCTGAGCCTGATGACCGAAATGTACGCCAGTCCGGTTACTACCAATAGCATGAATGCAGCCAACCCGAATAGCTGTTCGAAGGAACTGTTGATGATCAGGATCAATGAAAACAGATAGGAGATCAGCAGCCCATAGATCGGGGTACCGCCCTTGTTCACATAGGTACCGAACCC
>DASWXL010000081.1:0-3323 GCA_036405495.1 Sphingobacteriaceae bacterium
CGCCGGCTGATGCCCTGATCTTATTTGATGGAAGAGACCTGAGTGCATGGGTTTCGACAAATGATAAATCTCCTGCTAAGTGGACTGTTTCAAACGGTTCGTTCACAGTAAAAAAAGGAACGGGAAATATCGAAACCAGGAGGTCTTTCACAAATTACCAGTTACATCTGGAATGGAAAATTCCGGCAAACATCACCGGCAGCGGGCAGGCTCGAGGTAATAGTGGCGTATTTCTAGCCTCAACCGGAGACGGCGATGCAGGCTACGAACTGCAGGTTCTGGACTCTTATAATAATAAGACGTATTCCAACGGACAGGCAGCCAGCATTTATAAACAGTTCATACCCCTGGTTAATGCTTCACGAAAGCCGGGAGAATGGCAAACATATGACGTGATATGGACCGCTCCGACCTTTAATAGTGACGGGTCTGTAAAAACCCGTGCACGGGTAACCGTCTTTCATAATGATGTGTTGGTCCAGAATAATGTCGAATTAGCCGGAGAAACCGTTTATATCGGCAAGCCTGCCTACAGCAAACATGGTTCCGCCCCTATTAAACTTCAGGACCACGGAGATCCGAGCGAACCGATCAGTTTCCGCAACATCTGGTTAAGAGAGTTATAATGCTGACGCTGATAATCGATCTGGACAACACCATCTATCCTGTTAAATCTATCGGAGATAAACTCTTCGGTCCGTTATTCCGGCTTTTGGAAGAACCCGAATATCGGCTCAGTAAAGGAGAGCTGGAAACGGCTAAAAATGAGATCATGAGACGACCGTTCCAGAACGTGGCGGAGGAACACGGGTTCTCTAAAAAGCTGATAGATGAGGCCCTTATCCTCTTAAGAGAACTGACATATGATGGCGAAATGTATTCGTTTGAAGAATACAATTTCGTAAAGCAGCTCCCTGTCCGGCGCTTTCTGTTGACCACGGGATTTACAAAACTTCAACAAAGCAAGATTGCTGCTTTAGGCATTTCGAGCGATTACGAAGAAGTGTTCATCGTCGATCCCGATAAGCAAAGCGAAACGAAAAAGGAGGTTATTGAGCGAATAATCCGTAAATACACGTTAGATCCGGCGGCGGTACTGATCGTGGGTGATGATCCCGAATCCGAGATACAGGCTGCCAGTGATCTGGGGCTGCAAAGCTTTTTGCTGGACACTCATGACCGATATCCGGACGATATCGCAACCTATAAAGGCAGAACGCTTAAAGACCTCCAAAAGACCGCGGCAATTAAACGCCTCAGAAATTGACTGTCCTGAACCCTTTGAATGCCACTAATTCGGTGGCCTGTTTTGTTATAGCCTCAATATCGAAAGGCTTCGGTATGAACAGGTCATAAGACGACCTTTCAAGATCCAGCTTGTTAGCGGGATACGCGGAAACAATAATAATGGGCAGTTCCTTTGTTTCAGGATCATCCTTGATCTTTCTGCAGATCTCTGCGGCCGTAACGCCATTCAGGAAGTAATCCAAAATAAGCAGATCGGGCTTAACTTCTTCCATCAGCGAATACAATTGTTTTGCATCGGTGGAATAGAATACCTGATACATTACATCGGAGAATATCAAATCCAAAACTTCAAGGATGTCCTTATCATCATCAATTATCAGAACCCGTTTTGCCATATAAGTTGTCAGTTCGCTACCTGCATCAATAGTGGTCCCCTTGCCCGAACTACTAATTTAACGTTTACATCTCTTTTTTTTAACAATTCATATATAAAATATCCACCACAATTCACAATTCTGTTCAAAAAGTGTGTAAATTTTGTACTTCTATTAATGCAATATTCTTTCGTACTTGGTGTTTTTATAACACTGTATGAAGCGAGTTTTGGTTTGTGATGATGATAGAGATATTTTAGACATCATCGATTATATTCTTACCGACGCCGGATGGCAGGTAGAAAAAAGTGAAAATGTAAATGACATCATTGATAAGATCGAATCATGGAATCCATCGGTTATTTTAATGGATAACTGGATACCGGACATGGGAGGGATTGCCGCCACGCAACTTATTAAAGACCATCCGCTACATAAAGATATTCCTGTTGTTTACATTACCGCAAACAGCAATATCTCTTCTCTGGCAAGTCAGGCAGGCGCCGATCTGTATTTAGCCAAACCCTTTGACTTATCTGCACTGGAGGATATCGTGAGTTCGGCTTATGCATTAAAAATCAACCGGCATCCGGTCGGCGAGCGACATTATTCAGACTTTGAGATCTAAAGAAGGCGGCAAAAGAGCGGGAGATCGTTTTTTGTCCAAAACTTGCTGTAAACGCGCCGTCTGTAAATCAATCTAGTTTGTAACTTTGGGGCTTACCTATCCACCGAGTTATGAACAAATATCTTAAAGTACTTTCCTTTTCATCGCTACTCGTCCTGGGAACGGCAAATACTGCGTATAAGCCATTCGACGAGGGTATGTTCCCGCTCAGCGAGATCCATAAGCTGGATCTGCAGAAAGCGGGATTGAAGATCGATCAGTCGGAGATCTATAACCCTAACGGCGTCAGCCTGATCGATGCCCTGGTAAACGTTGGCGGTTGTACGGGATCTTTTATTTCTGATGAAGGTCTTATCATCACCAATCACCATTGTGCTTTTAGCGCCGTTCAGCAGGCAAGCACACCCGAAAAAGACTACCTCACTAATGGTTTTGTTGCCCAAACCAGGGAGCAGGAGATAGAAGCCAGGGGATTAACCTGTCGTATAACCGACAGTTACGATGACGTTTCTGCCCGAGTGCTGGGTGCCGTTGCTGATATCACCGATCCGGCGTCGCGTATTCGTGTGATAAACGAGCAAATGAAAAACATCGCGGCCGAAGCTGAGAAGGAAGATCCTACCATTACTGCTCAGGTTTCTGAGATGTTTATCGGAAAAACGTATGTACTTTTCCGCTACAAGACGATTCAGGATGTGCGACTCGTATATATACCGCAACGTAGTATCGGCGAATTCGGAGGCGAAACCGATAACTGGGTATGGCCGCGCCATACAGGCGACTTCTCGTTTATGCGGGCTTATGTAGCACAGGATGGCACCCCTGCTAAATACTCGAAAAAAAACGTCCCTTATAAACCAAAGAAGTTTTTAAAAGTAAATCCTAATGGAGTTCAGGAAGAGGATTTTGTTTTTATACTCGGCTACCCGGGAAGAACCTTCCGCAATCGTCCGGCACAATTTATCGAGCAGCAACAGGATTATCTCCTTCCGTATGTCTCTAATCTCTATGAGTTTCAGAACAACGCGATGATCGAAGCTGGAAAGAAAAACAAAGAAACCGAACTGAAGCTC
>DASWXL010000082.1:0-3537 GCA_036405495.1 Sphingobacteriaceae bacterium
TGGAAAAGACAGGGGGGAGGTCATTTCTGCATCGTTGCCCCGAAAAGCGGCAGATGTAGAAAAGGCAGTGGCGGCGAAAAGCGTGATAAACGACCTTATACTTCCCCCACTTGAAGATTGACAGGCTGCGGCGGGATATAACAAAGAGCCGTCCGGACTCCGGACGGCTCTTTGCAATTTATTATGTGCCGAATCTCCAGGCATCGCCGGTGATTTTTCCGGAGTTCCCTGTGTTTGTACTTTTGTGCTTTGCGGATGGTTGCAGATCTGTTCCGGTGTCTTCCTCAAATGGAATGTGTAGATTTTCAAGGAAGGAAACAACTAAATTTTCCTGTTCCCTATCGGCCGGTTTGATGGTTAAAATTTTCATATCGTACTAATTTGGGGTGGTTTATAAAGAACAGGGTTTCATTGCCAAAGGTTTTTCAAATCAACTTGGTTAATTTTTTGAAAAGAACTTTTTATGATCATCATTGATCAGGAGTGGGGTGTGCAACTGAAGGCCGATGAGGTCTGATGCATAGTTAGCTTCGATAATATAAAAGCCGTCAGCCGTAACAGCGATATCCCAGCCGACATATTTTATAAATAAGATCGACTGATGGAGGTCGAGCATCTCAGAGACGATCTCCTGCCACCGCGGTACAGCAACGCCTGTGATGGTGGCATGGGTGGACGGGTGGTGATCCATCTGCTCGGTCCGGTAATCTTTCTGATTCCAGATCGTGGGGCGTTCAAGTAAGCCTGTCTCCAGGTCAATGTTTGCAAAAATTCCGCCCTGGCTGAAATTGTCGACCACTCCGGTGTGCTCGGCTCCGAACCGGTGCCCGGCTTTCATCAGGATCACCCGCCCGTCCAGAACCGCGGTCAGAAGACGGATGGTGTTTAGCGAATTCGGATAGATGGAACTTGCGTAGCTATGCTGATCAATGTAAGGGTTCAGCACATGGTTATTCACCCCCGTGAAGCAGTCATGGAAGGACGAGAATTCCCTGTTCCCAAAGTAGAACCTGCCATCGCGGGCCTCCAGTACTTTCACGCCTTCACCTCCGCGTCCCTTTCGGGGCTTTATTACAAATTTTTGACCGGTTTCCAGGAGCTTCGTAAGGGATGTCACAGGTTTTGTAAAGTGACAGATACCGTTTTCGATCAGCGCGTACACAGGGGCCGGCCGGCTGCTGTATTCCTTAAGAAAAAGGTAGCAGGCATACTTGTCGTCCATCATGTCCCTGTTATTGTAGTTATAAAAGACAGTTTTGAGATACCGGGTGGTGTCTTTAACGTAACTGTTATAGCCGTACTTTTTGAAGTCGAAATAATAGCCCTTGTTGGGCGTGTATCCCTTGAAAATAAGGTGGAAATACCGCAGGTTTCGGATGTTCAGGAGTTGAACGCCTACTCTTCTGAAGTATGAAAGGTGTGTGAGGATCCGGTGAAACTTTTCCATGGGTGTGAAGGTTAAAAGTTGGATGAAAATTGTTTAACTCATAACTATTTTAACTTCGAAAAGTTCTATGGACGGAAAATCCTTTCGGATGACGAGTATTCGCTTTACCGACAGCCTGGTCTTTAATCTAAAAATGAACGTGAACCGGTTCCGTTATCTATATCGGTTCCTGAGATCTCCCCGGAGGTTCGTATCTCCGGAAAGTTACTTTCCGGAAGAGGAATTAAAGAGCAGGCACCGTATATTTTTCGAGCAACTCGGGCATATACTGAAGTACGGCGAAGTGAACAAATATTACTTTACTTATGGTCTTGACCGAAAGGTCAGCAAGCCTGGTTCTTATGCGCCCTTTAGTAATTACATGTACCTCAAAGACCGGAAAAATGCAGAGGCCGGAGGATTGAGCTTTAACTTTCTTTGCCTGTTGCGCGATAAGTTGTCTTTTGGTGCATTTTGCCAGGGAGCCGGTATTCCGGTTCCGGGTCATCTTGCCGTAATAGATTCGGGACAGGCTCAGCTGCTCGGCATACGCAAGACAATTTCCGTAGAGAAGATCATTGATTATGATATTGATGGTTTTTGTAAGCCGCGATACGGACAGAGAGGACGCGATGCGTTCGCGCTGAGGATATTGCAGGGGAAGGCCTTCATAAACGGGCAGGCTGTGGACGTCGGACGATTGGTTGAGATCCTGGCTGCCGGAGAATGGATCGTTCAGGAACGTCTCGCCACACAACATGAAGTGCTCAGCAGACTGTATCCGCATGCCATCAATACGATCAGGCTGGTAACCGTAGATACAGGAAAAATGATCGAAACCTTAGGTGCGGCGCTGCGTGTGGGTACAGGGGGACGACGTGTGGATAACTGGTCGGCGGGTGGGATCCTGATACCGCTGGACCTTGCAACAGGCAAGCTGATGCGATACGGCTATTATAATCCTGCCATCGGAAGAAAGGCAGCGCGTCATCCGGATACAGATGTGACGTTTGAAGATTTTCAGGTTCCGATGGTAACAGAAGCGGTTAGGGAGGCCTTATACCTGCATAAGCTGATGAAAGGGATTCATTCGATCGGATGGGATATATCCATCACGAGCAACGGGCCGGTATTTATCGAAGGTAACGACCAATGGCATACCGCGGTAAGTCAGATCGCACTCGGCGGGATGAAAACGTCGTTCAACAGGTTGTTTCGGTAGAGGTGTTGGCCAATATTTACGAGAAAGGCCCCCGACGTTTCGGGGGCCTTTCTTATTGATGTGTCTTTGCGATGATCCTTACTTTTTCCAGTAACCCAGGAAATCGGCCGGAACCGGTTTCTCCAGAATATGCCTGTACAGGAAGCGCACATTTTCCTGATTGCTGTGCTTGGCTTTTAAGCCGCCCCAGCCATGGCGTTCGCCCGGGTAAACCATGAACTCGAAGTGTTTGTTCAGGTCCTGAAGTTTATTGACCAGCTGGATGCTGTTCTGCATATGTACGTTATCGTCCATAGTACCATGTACGATTCTGAGCGTACCTTTCAGTTTATCAGCATGGGTTAATACCGACGTAATATCATAGCCGGCCTTGTTATCCTGCGGGGTATCCATAAAGCGCTCGGTATAGTGTGAGTCATATAGCTTCCAGTCAGTTACCGAGAAGTTAGCAACGCCGTGGGTGAATACATCAGCTCCGTAGGTTAGTGCCATCGCCGACATGTATCCGCCGAAGCTGCCGCCGGTGATGCCCACCTTCGAACCGTCAACATAGGTTTGCGACTTGAGCCAGCTAGCTGCATCCATATAATCCTCGATCTCGTGTTTGCCCAACTGCCGGTGGATGTAGTTCATGCCCGTTTTGCCGAGATGTCCGGCGCTGCGGTTGTCTATCGTTACCTGGATGATACCTTCTTTCGCCCACCATGCGGAGCCTATCGGGCTTTTCCACCGGTCGTATACATTTCCGGCGTCAGGGCCGCCGTAGATGGAGATCCAGACCGGATATTTTTTGTTCGTGTCAAAATTCAATGGCCAGGTTATGGTCATGGGTAGTTCCAGTCCGTCTCTCGTCTTGTAGTATTTCAGCTCCGTGTTGGGGAGGTTATAG
>DASWXL010000083.1:0-7730 GCA_036405495.1 Sphingobacteriaceae bacterium
CGCTAAGGTACGGTTTCTTAACAGGATATTCCTATTGACGCCTGATTGCTAAAGAAATAGCGGCCTTTATGACGCTGTGGTTACCGCGTTAAAGTGTGTAAAGACATGATTCTCCCGGGCTTTACGATCTTCATTTCGGCTAAAATATCCATGATGTCGCGGAATGGCTTTTCATTATTCGCCAGGTTAGAGAAATAAACAATGGAGACCTGCTGCTCCGGTATCTGGATGGAGAATGTGCTGAAGCCGCAAGTACTTCCCGAATGGAAAAAGGTGGTTTTATCGGAGTCGTCCAGGAACCACCCTGCATTATAGTAGCTGTCTGGAAGTTCGGCGATCTCGTAGTTTAAGCGCTTGCTGACGGCGGACAGGTTGATCAGGGTATTGTTTCTCAGGGCTGCACTCCATTTTGCATAATCGGTCAGTGACGTATACACGCCGCCATCACCTTTGGTGGCACTGGTCAGGCTCTGATCAGAAAAATAAACCTTGCCGTTCTTATCGGTTGCATAACCCATTGCCCGGTTTGGAATCTGAGCGTTGGTCTGATAAACTCTTGACGACGCCATGTTCAAGGGCTTAAATATTCTTTGTTCTATAAAGGCCGGATAATTCTGACCGGAAACCCGTTCAACGATCAGCGTCATCAGGCAGTAAGCGGAATTGCTGTAGCGGAACCGGCTGCCTGGCTCAAAATAGGTGGTATCTTGTTTCTCCAGGATCTTAAGAATGTCTGCATCAAGCAACTGTTGTTTGATGTTTTCATCCATAAGGGCTTCGTAGTCGATCAATCCCGACGAATGGGTAAGCAAATGCCGTAACAAGACTTTTTCTCCAACAGGGGATGGTATTTCAGGGAGGTATTTGGCCAGCTGGTCTTCCAGCGAGAGCTTCCCGTCCTTTTCAAGCAGTAATATTGCCATTGCGGTAAACTGTTTGGAAACCGATGCCATCCGGAAGTTGGTTGCAGGGGTAATCGGCGTGGTGGTTTCGGTGTTGGCCAGTCCGAAACCGTTATTGTAGATGGTCTTACCTCCGGTCTCAATGTGCAGAGCAATTCCGGGACCCCCGGCTTTAACGTTCTTGTTTATAATATCGTCCAGCTTTTCAGTCAGTTGCGCCGTGGCTGAAACAGAAAGTAAGGTACCCAAGATCATAATAACAAATGCTTTCATCAGAACGGTTTTTGTTTCAATTAGTGGTTGTGTTCTTTAATTCCTGGTACCGTTTTTCAAGCCCTTCGTATTGAACATAGCCCATGACAAAGCCAAGCAGCATAAAAAACGGAATGGCTAAATCGGTGTCAGTTGAAGATGCGTTGAGTAGAGGTAAAAAACGCGAAACGAGCTGCGAAAAAACTGCTGCAAGCAATCCCCAAAGTATTACAAAACGTAATACGATGTAACGCCATTTATTTAAGCGTGTTTTTTCCCAGCTTTTCAAAAACTGGCTGTCTTTTTCGGTTAGTTGCATGGCTAAAATTAATCTTAACTTTTCAAAATAAAAAAGTCATTAGCCACATGACGCCGGCATCAGGATACTGTTATGTTCTGCAGGCTACACGTTTGGTTACTTCGGCGGTGTCTTGCATCCGAAAATACAGAGGCCGCCCTTCTTCAGAGCAGCCCCTGTCTGATACTAAAAACTATTTACTAGCTACTTAATTCCTAAGTGCTATAGATTCCCTCTCAATTCTTGTTCGCGCTCAATGGCTTCGAACAGCGCTTTAAAGTTTCCGGCACCGAATGATTTGGCACCTTTGCGCTGAATGATCTCGAAAAATAGAGTCGGGCGGTCCTGAAGTGGTTTGGTAAAGATCTGCAACAGGTAGCCTTCCTCATCGCGGTCGACGAGGATCTTCAGGCGGCGCAAGGGTTCCAGGTCTTCATCAATTGTACCTACGCGATCTATAAGATCGTCATAATACGTATCAGGAGTGTTTAAGAACTCGATTCCGCGTGCTTTCAGTTCTGTTACCGTACTGATGATATCGCTGGTAGCAACAGCCACGTGCTGAACTCCTTCGCCCTCATAAAACTCAAGATATTCCTCGATCTGCGATTTCTTCTTGCCTTCGGCCGGTTCATTGATAGGGAATTTGACATAGCCGTTCCCGTTGCTCATCACTTTGCTCATGAGCGCGGAGTATTCGGTGGAAATTGTTTTGTCATCAAATGAGAGTATGTTTTTGAAGCCCATTACATCTTCATAAAATTTCACCCATTTATTCATCTGATTCCAGCCTACATTGCCAACGCAATGGTCAACATGCAGCAAACCCACCGGCTCCGGATTGTATTCAGATGTCCATTCTTTAAATCCCGGGAGGAACTTGCCTGTATAGTTCTTTCGTTCCACAAATACGTGCGCCGTTTCGCCGTAAGTATAGATACCGCTCATTCTTACTTCACCGAACTCGTCAGTGAGTGTGTGTGGTTCCATGTAAGGTTGCGCCCCCCTGGTTGTGGTTTCGTGGTAAGCAGCGTAGGCATCTTCGACCCACAGGGCAAGCACTTTTACTCCGTCGCCATGCTTAAGCACGTGCTGCGAGATCGGATGATCCGAGTGCAAAGCGGAAGTCAGTAAAAAACGGATCTTGCCTTGCTGGATGAGGTAGGAAGCTTTGTCTCTTACCCCCGTTTCCGGACCGGCATAAGCCACGCTTTTAAAGCCGAAAGCCGTTTTGTAAAAATTAGCCGCCTGTTTGGCGTTCCCTACATAAAATTCGACATAGTCTGTACCGTTGATCGGTAAGAAATCTATTGTTTGGTTTTGAGTGCTTATAGTTTGTGTTTCCATCGTTCAGTTGTTTATCGCGGGTTATTAATCATTCCACATTTACCTGCCAGCTCTTATGATAGCTTTCGTCTTCGATCTGAACAGCATCTTCTGTCAGCATAAGCGGCCGGAAGGGGTCGATCATGACAGCCAGCTCTTCGGTGTGTTCTTTTCCTATTGATTTTTCGACCGTACCCGGATGCGGCCCGTGCGGGATCCCCCCGGGATGTAATGTGATCTGGCCCTTTACTACGCTTTTGCGGCTCATGAAGTCGCCGTCCACGTAATATAAGACCTCATCACTGTCTACGTTGCTATGGTTGTAGGGAGCCGGGATAGCTTCCGGATGGTAATCATATTTGCGGGGGCAGAATGAGCAGATCACGAAGTTATGGCCTTCAAAGGTTTGGTGTACCGGAGGTGGCTGATGCACGCGGCCGGTTATCGGCTCAAAATTATGGATAGAAAACGCCCACGGGTAATGGAAGCCGTCCCAGCCAACAAAATCAAACGGATGTGTACCGTAGACATACGGATAAATTAATCCCTGTTTTTTGATCAGAACTTTAAAATCGCCTTTTTCATCAAATGTTTCCAGGTCGGTCGGTTTCTTTATATCCCGCTCACAAAAGGGCGAGTGCTCCATTAACTGTCCCCATTCGTTGCGGTAACGTTTAGGTGTGCGAATCGGGCTGAAACTTTCGATAATGAACAGGCGATTGTCTTCAGTATCGAATTCCATCTGGTAAATGGTGCCTCGCGGAACAACCAGATAATCGCCATACTCAAATTTGATCTTGCCGAAACCTGTTTTTAATGTTCCGGTACCCTGATGGATAAAGATGACTTCATCGGCCTGACTATTCTTATAAAAGTAATCGGTCATTGATTTCCGAGGCGCAGCGAGCGAGATGTGCAGGTCAGAATTAACCAGGACAGGCTTACGGCTTTCCAGATAATCGTCTTCAGGCTTAATGTTGAACCCCAGGAGGCTCGTGTGCCGCAAATGCTTCTCGCGTGCAATTTTAGGCTCAACCGAATAGGGTTTGCCCAGTTCTTTGACGATAGTTGGCGGGTAGGTATGGTAAACCAGCGAATAGAGACTTGAGAAGCCTTCGGTGGATACCAGTTCTTCCGCATACAATTCGCCGTCCGGCTTGCGGAAGACTGTATGGCGTTTTTGAGGGATCTTCCCTAAAGAATGATAAACAGGCATTATAATGGTTTGGTTAATGATTATATAAATAACGTAAAAAACGCTGTTAAACTGTTTAGTGGAAACAGTTCAGGGAGGAGATTAGTTCGAATATTGAGCAAACACGATGCTCGAAATCAGGGCATCACGGAAGCTTACAGCCACAGTGGCTGACAGGACATGCAGTTGTTTATAACTGTAGGCGCTTTGCATCGGTTTAAAATTAAAATTCAAAAGTTAGAATCCAAAAGATACCGGCCAATTACACATTAACAGATTCGCAAATTAGCACATTAACAAATTAGTACATTATTCTTAGTTTTGGACACCTGCCAATTATTTAAACTATTATGAAATTAGTATCCTATAAAACCGAAAACAACGAGCATCTGGGCATTTTCGCGAACGGTCACTTATATAACCTTAATTCGTGTGATAAACTGATACCTGACAACATGAACGCCTTTCTGAAGGGAGGCGAAGACCTGATGCAGCGTGCTAAAAAAGTTAATGAGGATATTCTCTCAGGAAAGGTTGAGGCCAAAGAGGAGGTATTCTTTGAACTTTTGGCTCCCGTTCCGCATCCCGCTTCTTGCCGTGACGGTTATGCTTTTCGTCAGCACGTAGCGGCAGCCCGCCGTAACCGCAAAGTGGATATGATCGCTGAGTTTGACCAGTATCCGATCTTTTATTTTACCAACCATAACGCCATTCAGGGCCCCGGTGAGATCGAATGTATGCCGGATCATTTCGAAAAACTGGACTTCGAACTCGAAGTGGCGATTGTTATTGGCAAGAGGGGTAAGAACATCCGCGCTGCTGAAGCTGATGAGTACATTGCAGGGTACATGATCATGAACGATATGAGTGCGCGTACTTTGCAAATGGAAGAGATGCTGTTGAATCTTGGTCCGGCGAAGGGGAAAGATTTTTCTACGGTGATCGGTCCATGGCTGGTTACGCCTGACGAGCTGGAGCAGTATAAAGTACCGGCAAAGGAAGGCCACGCCGGCAACAACTATGACCTGAAAATGAAATGCTGGGTTAACGGTATTGAGGTTTCTTCCGGATCGGCCGCCGATATGGACTGGACGTTTGCAGAAATTATCGAGCGCTGTGCTTATGGCGTGGAAATACTGCCGGGTGATGTGATCGGCTCCGGAACGGTTGGCACCGGATGCTTCCTGGAGCTCAACGGCACCGGATTGCTGAATGATCCAAACTTTAAGCCTCAGTGGCTACAGGATGGTGATGTAGTGGAGATGGAGATCACCGGACTGGGCAGACTGAGCAATACGATAAAGAAAGCGGATACGGATTTTTCAATACTCAAATTGAAAAAGTAGGTTTTACGAACATGCTAACCCTTAATATATCCGATCTTAAGCCTTCCGAAATTCAAAACTACCTGCAACATGCTATCGCACCGCGGCCGATCTGTTTTGCGTCAACTATTGACAAGGAAGGAAAGGTTAACCTTAGCCCGTTCAGTTTCTTCAATCTTTTTAGTGCTAATCCGCCGGTGTGCGTATTTTCACCTTCCAGGAGGGTAAGGGATAATACGACGAAGCATACCCTTGAAAATATTCTGGAGGTTGGGGAATGTGTTATCAATATCGTGAACTACGATATGGTGCAGCAAACCTCTCTGGCGAGCACCGAGTATGCGAAGGGCGTAAATGAATTCATTAAATCAGGCTTTACGCCTCTTAAATCCGAAGTCGTCAAACCACCGCGGGTTGCGGAAGCTCCCGTACAGCTGGAATGCGTTGTCCGCGATGTTATCCATATTGCCGATACGCCCGGGGCCGGAAACCTTGTCTTGGCAGAGGTTAAGGTTATTCACATCAATGAAGCAATCCTTGATGAAAGCGGAAAGATCGATCAGGAGAAAATCGATCTTGTTGCCCGTTTGGGGGGCGACTGGTATTGCCGGGTCACAAAAGATAATCTTTTTAAAGTCGCCAAACCTTTGACAACGCTGGGGATAGGGGTGGATGCTCTGCCTTCTTCCATCCGAAATTCAAAGATACTTACCGGTAACAACCTCGGGCAGTTGGGTAATGTCGAGGTATTGCCCTCCGGTGAAGAAGTCGCGAACGTACAAGATCTCCCCGAGGTAAAAGACCTTCTCGATGCCACTGTAGGTGATCCCGGAACCCGTGAAATTCAACTTCATTCGCTGGCTAAGGCATGGCTGGATGAAGGAAAAGTGGTGGATGCCTGGAAGCTGCTGCTCATCGGGTAGAACTGAAAATTCGTAAGAGCCGCGTGTCAATAAAAATCTTTATCTTACGGGAAAGTTTGTCCGATGCGGCTAATCATTTTCCTCATGCTAAGCCTGATTATCAGATCCGTAAATGCCCAGGAGACGGTTGAGATAAAGAAGAGGTGGGGAGGCACCGTTTATGAGCGTTATTTTGTTCTGAAAGGAAACAGAAAAGTTAAGCATGGGCTGTATGAGCAGTACAATCATGGCATTTATCTTGAAGAAACCGGAATGTACGAACATGGTAAGCGGGTGGGGCGGTGGAACTTTTACAGAGCAAAAGACACCCTCGAACAACGTTATAACTATACAACCGAAAAGTTGGAATTCAGCGCACCTGCATCAATCTTTGATTTCCGGATCGTAGGCGAACTGAACGAAGGCGACAGGGTGTCTTTTCCCGTTTTCGTGGGCGGTAAAAGTGGCTTTTGGAGACTACAACGTCTTTTGAGATATTCCGGTGGTATTGAATTATTTAATCGCTATTCCGGGGGACGCCGGTTTATACTGGTTTATCTAGATAGAAATGGTGAACCTGAAAAATTAGAGACATTGTTTACCCGGGGCGATAAGAAAGAGGTTTACAAACATTCGATCTCTTCGGAAATTCGGAACGCTATAAAACTTGTTCCGGCCACGGTAAACGGTAAAAACGCAGAGTCAGTGCTAATCGTCGAACGTTTCATACCGTCGCCAACGATTATGGTCCGAGCCATCCGGTAAATGCTCGAAGGATTAACTGATGCGAAATCCGAGCGATCATTGTCATATAAAACAGTCACATGAAGTCTAAGATGCTACTCCTCTTTTGTCTATCCGTTACCTTTTCAGCGCATGCTCAGAGAACGATCGCAATTGAAAAGAAGTCGGGTAAAAAAGTTGTGCTGAGCTATTCCGTCTTAAAGGGTAACACAAAAGTTCGGCATGGGACTTACCACCGGTATTATACTGGACATGATCTTGATGGTGCTGCTGCGGGAAATAACCTGGCTGAGACAGGGAATTATGAGAATGGCAAACGAGTGGGGCGATGGATGTTTTATCATCCAAACGACACGCTGGAGCAACGGTTTAATTATACATCAAATACCGTGGAGTATAACAATCCTCCGAAGGAATTTGAATTCGAATTGCTGACTGAAATAAAGCTTGGGGATACACTTCAGAATCCGGTGTTGATTGGAGGTACCAGTAGTATCCGGATGCTGAATCATTCCTTTTCATACCCAGCAATTATTCGTGGCCGAAAAGACCTTAATTCAGATTTTAGGAGAACAATTCTGATATATGTTGATGAAAACGGAGGTCTCGAAAACGTCGAAGTGCTGGTTGCATCGGAGAAGAAGAAAATTCTCTATACTTATAATAAGAACTCCGTGCGTAACAACACTGATGCCGTGAGTTTCAAGCCAGCTAAGCTTAACGGCAAAAATGTAAGATCAGTAATTGTCTACAATTACCCCGACATTGTCAGAGTAAGGTAGCCAC
>DASWXL010000084.1:0-20336 GCA_036405495.1 Sphingobacteriaceae bacterium
TGTACTGAAGCGGGTTGTTGATCACAAACCGGTCTCTGATACCCCACTCTTTATTCAACAGATTGCTGAAGTTCAATACATCCGCACTGAATTGAAGCGTGTGTTTCTTTCCGCTTTGAGTGATATAGAAATCCTGTAAGAATTTCAAATCAAGACGATTCAACCATGGCGTTCTCGCAGCGTTTCTTTCAGCAAACTGCCCCCTATTGTTTTTCAGATAAGAAGAGTTGTTGATGAACTGCTCAAGTGCGGCCGCCTGCATCGAAGGCGTGAATGTAACTCCATTTGAAGTATACTGCTCAAAATTAAGGTCTGAAGCATTATTAGGGATATACATCAGATCGGTAGAGTTGTTCCCGTCACCGTTCATGTCGCCGTTAACAACAAAGCTGTAGCTGCCTTGGTGTCCTCCTTCATAGAATAAGGAAACTGCTGTTGCAAAATGTTTGGCGTATTCTTTACGGTAAGAAAGTAAACCTACAACACGGTGCGGGGCGTAATCGTCACCATATCCAAGTTCAACGGAATTTGAAGTACCTACGTTCGGATTGGCATTCCACACTGAAGACGCCTGACTTCCCGGGTTGGCCGAAACTTCCTTTGCATTAGTATAGGTATAAGCCAACGAACCGAAGAAACCATTGTTAAATGACTTATTAACCTGGGCGGTAACAAAGCCTGAATGACCTTTTTTGGTGTTGGTCAATACGATTGCCGATGTAGTACCGCCATTCAACCGGTTACCTCCGGTGATACGTGGTCTGGTAACTCCGTTTGCTTCAGTGATAGTTGCATTTTCAGGATTTGTGTTAGCATTGAACATCCTTACTGCATTGATATCTTTAGTATACATACCTTCAATTGTTGCAGTTAAGCCATTTCCAAAGCTCTTATCTACCGCCAGGTTAGTTCTGAAGATCTGAGGAAACTTGAAGTTCGGATCGGCAAATACTAAGTTAGAAGGTGCTGAAGTACCTGCGGTCTTAGGGAAGAAACTAGCATCCGCATACGCATCAGGATCTGCACTGAAGCGAATAGTCGACAGGTTAGCCCCACTCGTTACACCCATGCCTAACTGATACATCCCTGAGTTGGTAGGGATATTGGTTAACCAAACAAATGGAATCTTACCCGTGAACAATCCGGTTCCACCACGAACGACCAGGGAATTGTCTTTGAATGCATCATAACGGAAACCAACACGAGGAGAAAGGAGAAGACGGTTCTCAGGGAACACACCGGTATCATAGTTTGTTAATTTGCCATTCTCATCATAGAATTGCATCGCTTTAACAAACGGGTTGCTGATAGGCTGTTCGTGGTAAACAGGCAGATCGCCACGGATACCTAAGGTCAAACGAAGTTTGTCGTTAACGTTCCACTCATCCTGTGCATAAAACCCTAATTGGCCGATCTTTAATTCAGCAGAATAAATAGCACTCTTTCCAGGCACTAATGAATAAGTGTAAGCGTAGTAACGCGGAGCCTGATCAGTAATAAAGTCGTTCACGGAATCAAACACATAATAACTGTTTGAACCCGCCATGAACATGTTTCCTACTTTCTGATATTCGTAAGTACCACCAGCAGTTAATGTATGTTTTCCGGCGTAGTAAGTAAAGTTATTAGTTACGCTGAAAATATCGTTTATAACGTCATTGTTGTTGGTATAAGGATCCATACCAACTGAGATCACGTTCTGACCAGCACCATTGAAAATGTCAATTGTTGGAAATACCGGTCCGTCAAAAGCGCGTGTTGTCTGGTTCTTTGTAAAGGCCACGAGAAACTGATTCGAGATCTTGCCTCCAAAAGTACTGTTCAATTCGGCGGTACCGCTTCTGGTCACGTCATGGAACTGGTAATTTGAATTTGCGAAAGCCATTGACCTTGAGCCAAACCGGCTGTTCGGAAGCCTTGAAATATTATTTGTAGCACCCGTCACGGAAAAACCACCACCGTTAGGAACACTGGTAGCGTTCATCTGCTGATCATTGTTATTATCAAAATCACTGTACTTTACAGTAAACTTGTGATTTCGATTGATATTCCAGTCTAACTTCGCCAGGATCTTGCGGTTCCCGGATTCAAAGTTGGGGAAGTTATCGTAAGCACCGGTTTCATAACCGAAGTTAGTTCTTAAATAATTAGATACTGCCAGAAGGTCGCCAACGGTAGCAGCAGAAACAGTACCTGCTCCGGAACCTCCGGTTGGCGTGAATCCGATACCTGGCCGATTGCTTGCCTCACGCTCTGCATTCACAAAGAAAAACAGCTTGTTCTTAACAAGCGGCCCCCCAAGACTGAAACCATAGGTCTGGTTTTTTGAATCAACAATCGAACTGCTAATGTCATTGTCACCAACTTTCGTTCCGATAAAGCTCTGATCGCGGTAATATCCGTACGCGCTACCGGTGAACGTATTAGTTCCGCTTTTAGTAACGGCATTGATTCCGGCACCGGTAAATCCTGATTGTCTGACATCGTAAGGAGCGATGTTTACAGAAATCTGATCATAAGCCTCGATAGAGATTGGCATCGCGCCACCGCCTGGAAGCGGATCTGAACTTAAACCGAAATTGTTGTTCATGTTCGCACCATCCACCTGGATATTGTTCAATCTGTTGTCGCGGCCGCCGAAGCTGGTTCCATTCGCCTGGGGAGTAAGCTTAGTCAAATCAGTGATGCTCCGCGATACAGTAGGCATCGTTGCAATCTCACGGGTTGAAATGTTCGTGCTTGCACCTGTTTTGGCCGCATTGAACGCATCTTCTTTACTTAATGCGGTAATAACTACCTCGTTCAACTGGGCACCCTGAACCAAGGAGACATTCAGAACATAGGGCTCCCCCAAACGCAAGGTAACGTTGGTAACCGTTTTTGGCTGGTAACCTACGTAGCTTACCTCAATGGTGTAAGGACCACCAACACGCATGTTCGGAATGGTGAAGTTTCCGGAAGCGTTTGTAGAAGCTCCGTAAACAGTACCACTGGGCGTGTGTGTAGCTTTAACTGAAGCGCCAATCAGAGTCTCTTTGTCGTCTCTGACTGTACCCGTCAAACTACTTGTTGTTACCTGTGCAAACAGACCCGAGGCTGTGAGCAACATAACAAATAAAGAAAGTAAAATTTTCTTCATAAATGATTTGTTGTTTGTGATGTTTGATTTAGTGGTTCGTGATAAAAATTTCGCTGCGAAGATAGCCAGGATTTTTCAGATTTCAGAAGCCGAAAATTAAGTTAATATTAAATAATCAGGCATTTAGATGCTTGCTTCCCAAGACCTTCCATCCACGACTCACGGCCCTTTGGGCTTTCGTTCAACCACTCACAAAAAATAAAAAAATCGCCTCTGGTGATAGGGCGATCTTTTGTTCTTAATTCTGACCATCTGCTGTTGTTTCCAAGACGTCCTGAGTCCGGGCAGGCAGTTCAGATAGTAAATTGTAGTGCGTGGCCTTTTCAATTTCCCGGATCGTGGTAACGTATTTTTTCCAATCCGGGTCTGTACTATTGTTATTTGGGGTTTGTATTGCGATGACACGGGTGGTTGCCGAAATGCGACTCAGATCATTACTTCCGGAAGGTAAAATGACAGCCACCTTCCATAGGTAAGCAGGCACTGTAATTCTTCCGTGGTCAATACCAGTGGCCGCTCCGTTCCTTCCCGTACCGCCGGAACCATAAGAACCCATAATGATGTAAACTTCATTTCCGAGAACAACCTGACCGCGCAGGTAATTTTCTAAATTAGCCCATGTTTTTTGGTTGTTCTCAGGCGCCTGAGGAATCATATTAGACATCAGGAAAGTAGAGGAATTAGCTTCGGCAGAACTAACACGATCGGCAGACGGACAGTTATGTCCCCGGTCGAACCCTGAGTTTTTATAACTGTCGTTCTGTACCTGATACCATCCTGCCGGCAAACCGGTGAAGGCTGCAAAATTATCAAGGCGATCGGTTGCTTTTAGAATACTTGTAGCATCCAAATGCCAGCTCACCCAATTCGGCGTCCCCCTGTTGTTACTATAGGATTGGACATAGTACTTTTGATCAATAAGATAGTTATCCGGAAAAAGAATATTACTCTGAGCTCCCGAAGGGTTGCCTAACAGCATATTACTATTATCACCCCTTGCCGGGGGGACGTCAGGTCCGGTTCCATCGGGCGTGCCTCGTCCTTCGTCCGGACCCGATGTTTCCCCGGAATCAGTACCGGTATCCGGCTCCCCGACAATTATGCCGGGATCGCCCTTGCCTTTTATAGTTATATCTTCAATATTGAGGCGTGTTGTACCAATTTTCCTGATCTCGAACCGGACTTTTCCTTTGGCCGCAACTTTAAAGGAATCGGCTACTAAAGTGGTACTATTGGTATTAACGGTACCTCCTACTTTGGTAAAAGTTGTTCCGGCATCGTCCGACATCCAAAGTTCCCATTGAGAATCGCCGTCTGACCCATACTTTGCATGATTCACATGAACAGTTTCAACGCCCGAGACATCAAACGTCATAGCTATCCTTCCCGAGCGGAGACGGACTGCATTGGCCCCATTCTTACTATCAGAAGCCAGATTTCCCAGCAAGGCATCCTCAAAGATCCACGTTCCGGTCATCAACCGGACGTTGCCGGAAGCATAGGCGGCTTTTGTACCCGCCTCAAAATTTTCAATAAGAGAATAACTCTGCACCTGGGTGACAGGCTTCTGTTCAGGAGTGGGTTGAGTATTCTTTTCGCTTTTTGCACAAGAAAAAAGAAAAAGAAAAAAAGAAAAATATAACAGATCCTTTCTTTTCATAGGTGTAATACGGACAATAAAAAGAGGGCGCCTAAGATTATCTTAAGCGCCCTCTTCATCTTATTAGCTTCTAAGGATTTGCTTCGACATAGTTTCCGGAAGCGTTTTTCTCAAAGGTGGTTGTCACCACGGTGTTACTTCCTTTATAAACAATGTAGCTTAGCTGATACTTTTGACCAACTTCGGCATTCGGATACAAATTTTTCAGCAGTTGAGCCAGGCCGTCTTTGATCTGTTCATTTGTCCAGTATCTGGTGTCGGTCGGCGAACCTGATTGAAAGAAGTTTTTGAACGACTTCAGGTTTGCCCTGTTATCTGCGGTGCCGGCAGTCGAATTTTCAGCAATCCAAACGTAGTTATCGGCAATAAGTGTGTATTTGATTGTTAAATCGGGAACCCATGTACCATTCTTTTTAGAAAACTTCAAGGTAGTAGGCGTTACGATGTTAGCGGAAACCTTATTCCAGTTATTTCCGTCAAACACCATTGCCATTACTGTTTGAAATGTCGTTGAAGACGGACGATTTGCAAAACTTACGTACTGGATATCGCCTGCATTAGCAGTGATGGTTTTAGCCTTTAAAAACCTGTTGAAATACTCAGGAAGAATATCCTGATCAGCAGCTACGAAGTTATTGAAACGGCCGCGGTCAACAGACTGATAATCTGTTGCCGACACATGATAGGTATCATTCCATTGTCCGCCTTTGTAATAATAAGAATCGGTAATAGTAGTAGCACTTGAACTTACGTTGCTGTTATACCACGCAAAGGTTAATGTAACCAGGTCACCTTCTTTTGGCGAGGTATACTTCGCTTTCAGAAAAGCCTCAACCTGTGACCAGCGGTCGAAGTTTTTGAAATTAGTTCCTCCAAGGGCATAATCAGCATCGGTAAGCGTATATGTAAACTTGTCGGCAACCAGGTTATTGTTAAACGAGTAAGTAGTCAGGTTATAAGTAACCGCGGCACTTGACCCGTTACCCAATTGCGGATACGACTTATCGATTAATGCCGGAATTGCTGCAGTTGCAGCGGTTTCACTGGCATACGTGTTGGTTAAAGTAACCGTAACATCAGCGGTAGCAGTCTTGGGGTTTTCTACATCTAACTGATTGTAGGTGTCTTCAAGAGGATCGCAAGCAGTGAAAGCGACCATCGTTGAGCAAACTAAATAAATAAGCTTTTTCATTCTTTTATTTTTAGAAATTAACTTTCAAACCAGTAGTCCAGGTTCTGCCGGTACCGAAGTAAACAATGGTATTGCTGGCATTACTCACGCCTGTAGCAGAGTCGAATCTTGCCTGAGCGTCAGAGATGTACTCTGTATTGAATACGTTGTTAACGTTGGCAAAAAGTGATGCATTTAAACCGGATAATTTAAACCGGAAGTTTGCATTTACATCGACCAAAGAATAGTTAGGCACTTTCCATGGAGACAGTCCTTCCTGAAGTAAGGTTGTTGGATCGAAATCACCGTTAAAGTTTGCGTAGTAATTATAGTCCACACCGATCTTAACATCCTCAACGATATTAAAGTCTAAACCTAAAGCCGCAGTAGTTTGCGGAGCGTCACCCACGTTTAAGCCCGCCATGTAAATAGGACCTACAGTTCCGCCCGGGATAGGCTGTTCGTTGGCATCAAGAAGAGTGATTTTATCCAGGTTATTCTGCCAGGTCCAATCGCCAACTGAAAGCATACCGGTTAAGCTTAACGCTTTGGTCGGTTTGTATTTGAAATCAACCTCGATACCCTGGTGTAATGCGTCTACACCTAATAAGTTAGCATAGTAGCGGTTACCATCCTGACCCTGAAGAGATTTTGTAAATGATCTGTCGTTCCAGGTTGTCCTGTACAAGTTTACGTTGGCAGAAAGTTTCGGGCTTCTGTATCCGTAACCTAATTCGTAGCTCAGAATTTTTTCGTTTACAGCGTCTTTGTTCGGAACATTTTGGTTATTGATAAATACCGCGTTAAAGAAAGGAGCTTTTTCAAAATAACCAACGTTGGCAAATACGTTATGATTGTCATCAAGGTTGTAGTTTGCTCCGCCTTTGGTCTGATATCCGAAGAAGTTTACAAAATCACTTTCACGTAACGGATCGGTGTTAGCATAGCGGAAGTAATCAATTCTTTTATACGAAGTGTTCGATGCCGCTAAAGAGACAAAAGCAGAAAGTGATCCGGAAGAATATTCTCCCTGTAAGAACCCGCCTTCCCACATTACAATACCATCATTGTAAAAACCGATCTTATCTTCCGTTCTGGCTAGTTTATTAGGATTATTTATATCTCCCTGATCAAGAACATATTCAGCTCCAAGCAGATTCTTTACAGAGTTATAGTGAATACCTTTGTAAGATCTCAGATCAAGACCAGCAAGCAAATCCAATTTATCACTGATCTCGCGCTGATAAGTACTCAATAAGCCGAACCATTTATGATCGTTTCTGTAGGATTGAAGATAGGCTACTGCTCTGCCGTCAGGAGAAGCGGTATTCAGGTCTACAATAGCATTGATGTCTACAGGTGAATATTCGTTGCCGGTTCTGGTGCTTAAGAACAAGTTAGCGTTGTTCGGAAACTCGTTTCCTCCGTTACCCATTGATCCGTAAACCGCTGTTGATAAAAATGATTTATCATTGATGGTCCAGTTATGGTTTAGCGATACCTGCGGTTTATGGTAGTAGTTACCGCTGATGGTTTTGTTTTCACCGTTATAAACACCATAGTTAGGATTGAACCTCACGCCCTGAGGCGCATCTCTGTAATACTGGATATTGAAACGCTCAAATCTTGATCCATGGTACTGAGGAGCGCCAAAGCCAGTTAAAGAAAGTGTGTGTGATTTATTAATGATCTTAGAAACATTTAAAAAGTAGCTGTACGCTTCAAAGCTCAATCCATCAAACCAACCGTCGCCGGTAGTCTTAGATCCCATTACTGAGAACGCCCAGCCCTTCTCTGTTAAGCCGGTTGAGTATGAAAATGCTGTTTTGCTATAGTCGTTATTTCCTAAACCCTGATAAATAAATCCGCCTTTAGTGGCATCAGTCGCTTTAGTCAGGATGTTAATTGTACCGCCAATAGAAGGAACAGCAACTTTTGATGCACCTAGTCCTCTTTGAACCTGCATAGAGCGGGTTACATCGGTAAGACCGGCCCAGTTCGACCAAAATACACGACCGCTTTCCATATCATTTACCGGAACCCCGTTAATCATTACGGCAACGTTCGCACTCTGGAAGCCTCTCAGGTTAATTCTTGAATCTCCGAAGCCACCTCCGGTTCCTTTTGTTGCATAAACACCCGGGGTTGATTTCAGTAACTCGGGAAAATCCTGCTGAGCAGCTTTCTCCTGAATCTGAACGGAATTAACTGTCGAAACTGCCACCGGAGTTTTTCTGTCGATAGCCACATTCGCCGTTACAACTACTTCATTCATTGTTGCAGCATTAACTTCTAAAAGGACCGTGCCCAGATCTTTTGAACCATCAAAAGCAGGAACAGTTACCTCTTTTGTTACGAAGCCGATGAAACTTACTACAAGAGTAGCAGGCTTTGAACCATCGATTTTTAAAGTAAAACCGCCGTCAACTGAAGTAGAAACGGCATTGCCGGTACCTTTAACCGCTACTGAAGCGCCTGGTAACGTTTCTTGTGTTAATGCATCTGCCACTTTTCCTTTGAGGATGTCGCTTTGAACGACCTGGGCAAATGAATTCCCGGCAGAAGCAATTAATATCACCACTGCAAGTACTGGAAGTAAAAACTTCTTCATAAATTGTTTTTGATAATTAAAATTTAGAATTTGTAGATTTTCTTAAACTCGCCGCGAAGATAGAGAGGATTTTTGGAAACTTTAAAGGCGGGCGATGAAGATAATGTTAAGATTTTTAGAAAAAATTGCGCTTTTTTTTCACATTTTCAACACACTGTCATTAAGTGAAAAAATTAACTCCCAATTATCAGAAACTCTGTACTTTTACAGCCCGAATTTTAATCACGCCTCCTTCAGGCGTACCTGCCCGGTTTAATTCCTCTACTTTTCTTTATCCGCATTTTATTTATTTGTGCTAATATTGCATCACATTGATTTTAGCCGAAAAAGGCCTGGAATCAACAGACAAATCAGTTTAGCATTATGAATTACGATTTAATAGTTATCGGAAGCGGCCCTGGCGGATATGTTGCAGCAATACGAGCATCCCAGCTGGGTTTAAAAACAGCAATTGTAGAGCGTGAATCGCTTGGAGGTATTTGCCTTAACTGGGGTTGTATCCCAACAAAAGCATTATTAAAAAGCGCACAGGTATTTGAATACATTAATCATGCTGCCGATTACGGGATTAACGTAAATGGATCTGATGTTGATTTCAATGCAGTTATCAAGCGCAGCCGCAGTGTTGCCGAAGGAATGAGCAAAGGCGTTCAGTTCCTGATGAAAAAGAACAAGATCGATGTGATCATGGGAACCGGCAAGATCAAAAAAGGCGGTAAAGTTGAAGTGAAAGCAGCCGACGGTTCGGTTAAAGAATACACGGCAAAACATACTCTCCTGGCAACAGGCGCACGTTCACGCGAATTGCCGAACATCAAACAGGACGGTAAAAAAGTTATCGGGTACCGCCAGGCGATGGTACTTCCTGAGCAACCAAAGTCTATGGTTGTAATGGGATCAGGTGCTATCGGTGTGGAATTCGCTTACTTCTACAGTACCCTGGGAACAAAAGTAACCATTGTAGAATATCTTGATAATATCGTTCCGGTTGAGGATGAAGAAGTATCAAAGCAATTACTGAGGAGCTTCAAGAAAGCCGGTATCAATATCATGACTGGTGCAGCTGTAGTATCTGTCGACACCAGCGGCAACGGTTGCAAGGTTCAGGTTAAAACGGCTAACGGTGTGCAAACGATAGAATGTGATATCGTGCTATCAGCTGTGGGTATTACCCCGAATATCGAAAACATCGGCCTTGAAGAAGTTGGTGTAAAAACCGACAAGGGTCGGTTGATAGTAGATGATTTCTACAAGACCAACATCGAAGGTGTTTACGCCATCGGCGATATCGTTAAGGGTCAGGCCCTGGCCCACGTGGCTTCGGCAGAAGGTATTATCTGCGTGGAGAAGATTGCCGGGCACCACCCGGAGCCTTTAGACTATAATAACATACCGGGATGTACATACTGCTCGCCTGAGATCGCTTCTGTTGGCTACACCGAGAAAGCGGCAAAGGAAGCCGGTTATGAAGTAAAAGTTGGCAAGTTTCCATTCTCGGCTTCAGGTAAGGCGAGTGCCAGCGGACATAAAGATGGATTTATTAAAGTGATCTTCGATGCCAAATACGGCGAGTTCCTTGGTGCTCACATGATCGGTGCTAACGTAACCGAAATGATCGCAGAAGTGGTAGTTGCACGCAAACTGGAAACAACCGGCATGGACATCGTTAAGTCGGTACACCCTCACCCAACGATGAGTGAGGCTATTATGGAAGCTGCCGCTGATGCCTACGGCGAAGTAATACATCTGTAAAAGTCAAAATTCAAAAGTTAAAATTCAAAAGTCAAAAAAAGCGGAAAGCAAACAGCTGGACAGCGGAAAGACTAGCGATACGACAAAGCCTGCTGAAAAGCGGGTTTTGTTTTTAGATGAGGTATGACCTGTAGCCTATAACTCGCAACTTAAAACTCCCAACTCAAAACTCAAAACTCAAATGGCCTGGCTTTATTTAATCTTAGGTGGCTTATTCGAAGTAGGATTTACAAGCTGCTTGAACAAAGCCAAATCGGCATCCGGCACCGAATTTCTGTTGTGGATCACCGGTTTTCTGATCAGCGTTTCATTGAGCATGTATTTGCTTTATGTGGCGTCCAAGACACTGCCTATGGGCACCGCCTATGCGGTATGGGCAGGCATTGGTGCTGTTGGATCCGTTTTAATGGGCGTTCTGGTCTTTAAGGAACCTGTGGACTTTTGGCGAATGTTCTTTCTGATGCTGCTTATCGGTTCAATTATCGGCCTGAAAGTGGTTTCCAAAGAATAATATGCCTAATTTGCTAATTGCTGATTTGTTAATCTTCTAATGTGTATAATTTGCTTATAACCCGCAACACGTAATAACCAACCCGCAACTAACCATGAAACTTCATACCATCAATACCGGCTTTTTTAAATTAGACGGCGGCGCTATGTTTGGCGTTGTGCCAAGAACGATCTGGCAAAAACTAAATCCGCCTGACGAAAACAATATGTGCACCTGGGCGATGCGCTGTTTATTGATCGAAGAAAGCGACCGCCTCATACTGATCGATAACGGTATCGGCGATAAACAGGACGCTAAATTCTTTGGCTACTATTATCTTCACGGAGATGACTCGTTAGACAGGTCCCTGGCGGACGTCGGTTTTTCTAAAGACGATATTACTGATGTATTTCTTACGCACCTGCATTTCGATCACTGTGGAGGCTCCATTATCCGTCAGGGTGACACACTGGTGCCGGCCTTTAAAAATGCCACATACTGGAGCAATGAAAATCACTGGAACTGGGCGGTGTTTCCTAATGATCGCGAAAAAGCTTCGTTCCTGAAAGAAAACATCCTGCCCATTCAGGAATGTGGTCAACTGAAGTTTATAAAATGCGAGGATGGCATTGCCTTCACTGAACGAATAAAAGTGCGTTTTGCTTATGGCCATACCGATGCGATGATGCTGCCGCAGATCGAATATAAAGGCCGCACCCTGGTTTATATGGCCGACCTTCTTCCATCAACCGGTCATGTTCCCATTCCTTATGTGATGGCCTATGATATGTTCCCATTACAAACCCTGAAGGAAAAGAAGGCATTCCTGGAAGAAGCAGTTGCTAACAACTATATACTGTTCTTTGAACACGATCCGGTAAATGAATGTTGTACCTTGGAACAAACAGAAAGAGGCATCAGAGTGAAAGACACCTTCACCTTACAGGAAATTTAGTGCGATAAGGGAAACTACAACCATCATCAGCTCCGCATCAAGTCCTTAACATGTACTGATATGGGTTTGACATACCTCAGATCTCAGGCAGAAACTGCCACGGTACAGGTACCCATACGAATATCGGGGCACGATGCCGGGAAACCAGCGGTGCTCAGTACTCCGGTCTGTTAAGGATCGCCGATTTGATTACGGCATCGTGCATATCAAAATCAGCATAGGCGGAGCGACCGTCCTCTTCCTCGTCATGCGACATAATCCGATGCGAGTGTTTGGCGTGAATCGCGCGGCTTCTGCGGACCTCTTCAGCAACGGGCTCAGGTGACCTTCCTTCCTTTATTACATTCAATTCTGCTTTCAACGGCTCGTATTTTGGCTCTTCATACCGCTTGCGAACATGTTTTTCAGGGTTCTGATAGGGATATGCCGGTTCATAAGGCAGTACCGGGGTAATAACCACTTCTTCTGAAGCGGGAGACGGTATATAAACAGGCTTTGCCGGAATTTCCCGGTCCGGAACCGACTCTGCTGGTATGGAAATCTCTGTATCAGGCCGTTTGGACGTGTCACGTTTCTTTGCCTTAACCTGTTCCTTCATGAAATTGGTATAAATGCGGTAGACAACGGCAATTAAACCGAGTATCAGCGGCAAAAATTCTTCCATGTTTTAAAGGTAGGTTTTTCAGTATTATTTTATCTGCTTAAATTCAGATATTTGGGGTTTGAGTTTAGAGGAACGCCGAGGATGCAGCTAACGCGACTGGAAATTAAGGGCTTTAAAAGCTTTGGAGATAAGATAACGATCAATTTTAACGAGGGGGTAACCGCAATAGTTGGCCCTAATGGATGTGGAAAATCAAATGTGGTTGATGCCATACGCTGGGTTTTGGGCGAACAGAGCACCCGAATGCTCCGCTCCGAGAAAATGGAGAATATCATTTTTAATGGGACGAAAAGTCGCAAACCATCAAATCTTGCAGAGGTGTCGCTGACTTTCGACAATACAAAGAACATACTGTCGACTGACTTTTCGCAGGTAACCATCACGCGTAAATTATACCGTACCGGAGAAAGTGAGTATCGCCTGAATGATGTGCAATGCCGTTTGAAGGACATTACCGACCTTTTTTTGGACACCGGGATAGGACCCGACTCCTACTCGATCATTGAGCTGAAGATGATCGACGAGATCATCACAAATAAAGAGCATTCCCGCAGGGGACTGTTTGAAGAGGCGTCCGGAATTTCAAAATACAAACTTCGAAAGAAACAGACTTTCAGTAAACTGAAGGATACGGAAGCTGATCTGAGCCGTGTGGAGGATCTTCTCTTTGAGATCGAAAAGAACCTTAAAACTCTCGAAAATCAGGCTAAAAAGGCCGAGCGGTATTATAAATTAAAAGAACAGTACAAAGCTTTGAGTGTCATGCTGGCTTCGTTCCGCATCATTGGCTTCCGTGATTCACTGGCGAATCTTGAAGCGCAGGAACAACTGCAGGAAGCCGATAAGACCGGGCTCCTGTCTGAAATTGACAAGCTGGAAGCAAGTCTGCAGAAACAAAAACAGGAAAATATCACGAATGAAAAGAACCTCTCGGCTCAGCAAAAAGCCGCTAATGAGTTCATCGCCTCCATCCGCGCTTATGAAAGCGAGAAAAAGATCAAAAATGAACAGCTAAGGCACTTGCAGGAGAAAGAGAAGCGACTTAGCGAAGAACTTGAAAAAGACAGGAATCAGCTCAATCATGTTCTTTACAATGTAAAGCGCCTCAACTCAGAACATCTTCAGGAAAGCCAGACACTGCAAACTTTAAAATCTTCTCTCGAGGATCAGAAACTGGAAGTCGACGAACTCCGGTTACAGCAACAAAGCGCCAAATCAGGTTTAGATCAGCTTTCAAAAGAAACCAGCGATCTGCAGAATGAGGTTTACAAACTTGAAAAAGAACTGGCTATCCTACAAATCCAGAAAGATGCCCTCCACCAGGAGAGCCACCGGAATATCGCTGATGCGCAGTCAAAAGAAACCGAGCTGAGTGAGTTCAACAAGGTGGTTTCAGAACTGGAGAGCAGACAAAAGAACATCCAGAACGAACTGGACAGTGATCTTACATTCGAGAACGAACTGCAGGGCGCCCTCACGGAAACAGAAGAACTGATCGCGTCGCAGAAGGAGACCCTGAATACAATCAGCCGTAAGATCGATGCCAAGCAGAACGAATATAATCTGACCAAATCTATGGTCGATAATCTGGAAGGGTTTCCCGAGTCGATCCGCTTCCTTAAAAAGAACACCAGCTGGGCAAAGTCGGCTCCCCTCCTCTCTGATATCCTGTTCTGTAAGGAGGATTACCGCATCGCCATAGAAAACTATCTTGAACCGGTAATGAACCACTATGTGGTTGAGACGCAAACGGAAGCGGTTCAGGCTATTCGTTTACTGAGTGATGCATCGCGCGGTCGTGCTAACTTCTTTGTGCTTGATGCGCTGCAGACGGTAAAGCGGGCAGAAATCTCAACAACGAGCGAAAAGCTGGTTTCAGCTCTTGATATTATTGATGTTGAAAAGAGGTACCGCCCTCTTTGCGAGATGCTCCTTCAAAACGTATATCTGCTGATAGCCGGCGAAGAAGAAGAACTCACTACCGAAATGCCAAAAGAACAGGTGGTGATCCTCGGTGGCTCAGGTAAGTTTTCAAAGTCGCGCACTACCATGTCAGGCGGTTCAGTTGGCTTATTTGAGGGAAAAAGGATCGGCCGTGCCAAAAACCTGGAAAATCTAGCTAAAGAGATCAAATCCTTCGAAACGCAGATCACTAATCTGAAGACGTCTATTGGGGCAGAAAGCGAAAAACTCATCGTGCTGCGAAATTCTTCAAAACGAGAAGTGATCGGAAAACTGCAGCAAGAGATCAACCAGATAAATAATGAACTGATCTCGGTAAAGACAAAGCAGGAACAGTATCAGACTTTCATCGAGAACAGCCAGAACCGTAAACACGACATTGAACAAAAGATCTGTGTTATCACAGCCGAACTGGAGAAAACTGAGCCGAGAATAACCGTGCTCAAAGAACAACAGCTTGAGAAGAGCAATGGATTGTTGCAGAAGCAATCGGCGTACAACGACCTTGCTGAGCTTGTGAACGAAAAAGCAACCGTTTATAACCAAAATAATATCCGCTTTCATCAACAGCAAAATAAGGTTTCGGGTATTGAAAAGGATCTGGAATACCGCGAAAGTCAGGAACGGAATTTAGCTGGACGGATAGAAGTAAATTCCACGGAACTCGAAAAAGCCCTCGCCGCAATTAAAGACACGTTACACCATGTGGATCATTCAGATGAGGACCTGATCGCTATGTATATTCAGAAAGAGGAACTGGAAAAAGGCGTTCAGGAGGCTGAGCAGGCTTACTATGCATCACGCGGAATGATCACGGAAGCTGAAAACCAGATAGCTGTACTGAGGAAGAAAAAAGAACACGCAGAGTTTCTGGCTAATGAGCTGCGCGAACAGAAGAGTTCACTACGAATCGAACTGAACGCATTAAAAGAACGATTGTCGGTAGAATTCAATATCGATATTGCCGATTTACTGGAAACTGAAGTCCCCGAAAATGAAAACGAGGAAGACCTGCGGCAACGAACCGAAAAAATGAAGCGGCAGCTGGATGAATTTGGAGCTGTAAACTCGATGGCAATGGAAGCCTATCAGGAAATGAACCAGCGGTATACGTTCATACAGGATCAGAAAAAAGACCTGCTGCTATCTAAAACATCGCTTCTTGAAACGATCAGAGAAATAGACGATACAGCCAAAGATAAGTTTATGGATGCCTTTAATGATGTTCGCGAAAACTTTATCACAGTTTTCCGGTCATTATTTAATGAAGAAGACAGCTGCGATCTGATCTTAAGCGATCCCGCTAATCCGCTTGATTCGGACATTGATATCATTGCCCGTCCGAAAGGTAAGCGGCCATTATCAATAAACCAGTTATCAGGAGGGGAAAAGACGCTGACCGCAACTGCCCTGCTTTTTTCACTGTATCTGCTCAAGCCTGCTCCTTTCTGTATTTTTGATGAGGTTGATGCACCGCTGGATGATACGAACATTGACAAATTCAACAACATTATCCGGAAGTTTTCCGGTCAGTCGCAATTCATCATTGTATCCCATAATAAGCGTACTATTGCAAGCACTGATATCATCTACGGAGTTACCATGGTTGAGCAAGGCATTTCCAGAGTAGTTGCTGTAGACATGCGGGAAGTGGCGGCGTAAGTGAGTTGAGAGTTGATTTTACGCCCGTAAACGTTTGACGTACAAGAGATAATCTCCTCGTGAATTTTTACTTTTGATTTTTTTACTCTGAAACGAATGAAAAAAATAATTTTTGCTTTACTTATCGGCGTTTGCTTTAATGCGCATAGCCAGAATATTGATTCCAAAAAGCTTTTAAGCGATATTCAGGTTTTATCTTCTGATGTTTACGAAGGCAGAAAAACCGGAACAAAGGAAAACCGGATGGCTGCCGACTACATTGCAGAGCGTTTCCAATCGCTCGGTTTAAAATCCTTTAAACCTGATTTCCGGGAACCGTTCAGTTTTAAAGATCGTAGTGGCAAGGAAATTGGAGGAACGAACATCGTTGGTTATGTTAAAGGAAACGGCGCTGAAACAATTGTCGTTACCGCCCATTATGACCATGTGGGCATTCAACGCGGCTTGATTTTTAACGGAGCCGACGACAATGCTTCTGGTGTTTCGGCACTTTTGGCCATTGCTGAATACTTTTCAAAGAACAAACCTCAGAGAACCATCATTTTTGCAGCGCTGGATGCCGAAGAAATGGGTTTGCAGGGAGCTAAAGCGTTTGTTGCAAATCCTCCTGTAAAGCTGGAGAACATAAAACTAAACGTCAATATGGACATGATCGCCCATAACGAAAAAGGCGAACTCTACGTAGCCGGAACATTTCCATACCCGCATTTAAAACCATTTATTCTGAATTCGAACTCCAAAATCAAGGTTTTGACGGGACACGATGATCCAAAGCTGGGACACGACGACTGGACCAACCAAAGCGATCAGGGTCCTTTTCATGCTAAAAAGATCCCTTTCCTATACTTTGGCGTAGAAGATCACAAAGATTATCATGAACACACTGACGAATACCGAAACATTAACAAGGAATTTTTTGTGAATGCATCGAATGCGATCCTGGAAATCGTCAACAATTACGACAAAAATATAACCGCTCAAAATCTTTTCAAAAAGAAACGGGTTATGAACTGAACAACAGAGGCACCTTTTAGGTGCCTCTTTGTTATAATGCTTGTGAACGTTATCTCTTTATTTTGTGGCGGGTTTCAATCATGCCTTTGAAATCATTCTCCGGTGTGATCTCACGAACCGCTACGGCAGCAGAAGACACCCTTTGCTTTCCTCCTTTGATAAATACTGAGGATAATGTGTTAGTTGCGGCAATAAACGATCCCTTGTCGATAAAACGTAATGCTGCAGCAAAGGAGAGTTCGGCAGGATCTCCGAAATCACGCGTTACATCATCGGCTACGTCATAATCAGGAGTAAAACCTGCGAAATAATCGGTCTCACCGACGGAGTTAATGCTTGTGAACATCGAATAATAAACATCATACCGGTTTTCAACAGTGATAGGAAAAAAGCCAATGGGCTTACCGTAGGACTGCTTGCCGATCACTTTCACGTTCATATGCGGCTTTAAATTATTGATAACTAATTCGCTGGCAGACGCTGTATTTCCGGTCACAATAAAAATAACTTGCTGAATTCCGTTCAGGGAACCCGCCTTCGAAAAATTGTAAGTATTCTGTGCCTCAGAATAATCAATATCGGCATAGGTGACAAGGCGCCCATTCTGATATTGCACTTTGTCGTTGGCATCAAGCAGGGGTTGATTTTTCAGGATCGTAGCCTTGCCGCTTTGCATAGTACTGTTGAACTTCTCACTGAACATCTTTGTGCCATTGAGGCTCGACGGCGCGATCAGGTTTGTCAAATGCTGGGCAACATTAACATACCCACCGCCGTTATACCGCAGATCGATCACCAGGTCAGTAACGCCAGCGGAAGCAAATTCAGCAAACGACTGGTCAAGAGCCGGTTTAGAATTTTCTGTATTAGAGAACCGGGCATACGCCAGGTATCCAACTTTTTTACTACCTGTGGTGATCACGGTGTCTTTGTAGATCGGGCCACTCTTATACACGGTCTTGGTCAGAGTCCGATCAAAGGCTGTACCGTCTTTTTTCTTTCCTGCGATGGTTACGGAAGTACCGTTCATAGCGTTGTTAATGTGGTTTACTTCGCTGTCGAAATTTGAACCTACGGTCACTCCGTTGAACTTAGTAATGACATCGCCGCGCCCCAAGCCAGCCTTTGCTGCGGGCGAACCCGGACTGGCGTAACGAATACGGATATCGTAATTGTCGGCAGTTCCTATTGCAGAAAGTGCTAGTCCCATATCATTGCCATTTCCTTCCAGATCAACCGAACTCTGGCGGTCCGGAACAAAACCGGTCGGATTTTTCGTAGTCCTGTCCTGAATGTAAGAGTACTTGGCGTAACCGGCACTCACGTTAGGATTGGACGAACCGGCAACAAACTCGTAGGGCTTTCCCGTTAAAGGATTGATCTTTATTTGGGTAATATCAAACAGTTCCCTGTTATAATTAGACAGATCGCTCGAACCCGAAATGTACTTTCGCGGATCAAAAGTTTCTTTTTCGGGCAGCGCATCATTCCAGTAGTAAACCTCCCTGGCATACAAAAAAATAGAATCCAGCGTTAACTGGGTTCTGGTGCCAACCGGGTCAGGATTAGTAGTGGGTGGATTCACCACCGGTGTCACTTGCGGATCCTTTTTACAGGAGGCAAAAAGCAACGGGGCCAGGATTAAGAGGCATGACCAGTAGCGCGAGATGTTAATTATCATGTGAGGTTTCTAATTGGTGGCTATAACGAACGTAATATACGCAGTATTTCAATCACCTGAAAAATATTACAATGGCTGTGACGGAAGCTGCCTGAGTAACGTAACCATTGGTCTTCTACTTCTGTTTTATCTTCATTCGATTTTCGATCATCCCCTTAAAATCAGTCCCCCTACCCATGTCTCTGAATTCTACTAATGACGGATTAACGGCTTTGCCCATGATTTTAATGGGCGCAGGCGTATGAGCAATGAACGTACCAGCTGTAAGATAACTTAAAGCGGAAGCGAAAGATGCCTCCAGCGGATCTCCAAAATCTCGCGTTACATCATCCGCGGTATTGGCGTCAGGTGTAAAGCCGGCAAAGTAATCTCCTTCCCCGGCTGAATTCCGGCTTTGAAACAACGAGTAATAGACGTCATAAACATCAATGTTGATCGGAAAAAATCCTACAGGTTTGCCATATGACTGCTCTCCTACAATTTTTACATTGATATGCGGGCGCAGACTGTTTATCACCAGTTCACTTGCTGATGCAGTATTTCCAGTTACAATGAACACCACGTTAGTAACGCTATTGACAGCTCCTCTTTTTAAAAACTCGTAGGTATTTCCGGATACGGAATAATCGACATCAAAATAAGTTAAGGCACGGCCATTCGCAAAACGCTGACGACCGTTTTCATCAAGTAAAGGTTGATTTTTCAATATAGTGGCCTGCCCGTCCTGCATGGTCTTATTAAAGTGTTCAACGAACATGGTTGTACCGTTCAACCGGGGCTGGGCAATAAGGTTGATCAAATGTTCGGCAGTGGCGACGTATCCACCGCCATTGTATCGCAGGTCGACAACAAGGTCGGTAATATTAGCAGAAGCAAAACCGGAAAAAGCCTCATTGAGCGCAGGCTCGGCATTTGAAAGATTAGAAAAACGCGCCAAAGCCATATAGCCGATGCTTTTCCCCGCTCTGGTAATCACGGTGTCTTTGAATACCGGACTACTGGTATAGGTCGTCTTACTTAATGTCCGGGTAAATGTTGCGCCATTGCTTTTCCGACCAGACACACTAATGCTTTGCTGGTCAAAAGCGCTATTGATAAAGTTGGCATCAGCAGTAAAATTTGAGCCCAATTGCCGGCCGTTTACCTGGGTCAACACATCTCCCCTGCTCATTCCAAGGTTTGCCGCCGGAGAACCCGGGTTAACGTAACGAATGAATATCTGATATAAGCTTTCCGAACCTACGCCCGTAAGTGTAAAACCGAAATCAGTGCCAACCCCTTCGAGTGACACCTCACCGGAGCGTGCAGGATCGTCGGACTCCTCATCGGTTAGGTAAGAGTATTTGGCATAGTTTGCAGTTGACGATACAAATTCATAAGGCCGCCCTGTTTGAGGGTTAATTTTGAGTTGAGTAATGTCAAAAAGCTCCCGGTTATAATTATCGATCTCTGTTCCGCTCTCTGTATATCTCCTTGGATTGAACGCCTGATAAGTTGGCAAAGCATCATTCCATAAATAAACTTCCCTGGCATATAAGAATATTGAGTCTTTGGTAAGTTCGGCGCGACTGCCTG
>DASWXL010000085.1:0-6560 GCA_036405495.1 Sphingobacteriaceae bacterium
TTCTGAATATTATGCTTATTGATCGGCGCCGTGACCAGGGCATCGATATCGCCGGCTAACAGGTCATCAACTGCTTTCTCAAGTGAGATGAAAGCATATTTGCCTCCGGTCTCTGTTGGTTCCCCCAGCTCGATCTTAACATCTTCCTGCCAGCAATTGATCAGATTGGGGCGCTTCTGATGTGCCTGTGACGGATGGCTGATCACGTTGAAGCTGAAATCCGCTAACGATAAAGTCTTGCGATGAAAGGAAGCGACCTTCGTGTGTCCATATACTATGGGCGTGCAATATTCCAGGATCCTGTTGTCAACTAAAGTTTTAATGATCACTTCAAGTCCGATACCGTTTACATCACCGATAGAAATTCCAACTTTAATTTTTTCGCTCATCTTTATACAATACGTTTTGAAACGTGGCTAGAAATTGCAAAATAAACACTTTAATCGTTATCTCACATTTAATATCTGATATCTCACCTCACTTTCCGTACTTTGCAGCAAATACATGGCGTAGAAAATGGGTTTGGTAAGAGCGAAAAAACATCTTGGTCAGCATTTTTTAACCGACAAGAATATTGCGGAGAAGATCGTGAACAGTCTCCGTCCCACCGGCAGCTATAATCAGGTGCTGGAAGTCGGGCCCGGCATGGGTGTTCTGTCCGATTTTTTACTGCAGAAGCAAGAGTATCAAACCTACCTGATCGATCTTGACGTTGAGTCGTTCGAGTTCCTGAAGAAAAAATACGCTCAGCTTGGCGACAGGCTCATCAACGGCGATTTTCTGGAATTGAATTTCGGAGAGGTGTTTGCCGCTGAGTTCGCCATCATCGGCAACTTTCCGTACAATATCTCATCACAGATACTATTTAAGATCCTGGAGAACCGGGACCAGGTGACCGAAGTTGTCGGCATGTTCCAGAAAGAAGTCGCCGAACGGTGTACGGCTAAGCCCGGAAGCAAAGAATACGGCATCCTTAGTGTTTTTCTGCAGGCCTGGTATGATGTTGAATATCTGTTTACGGTAAAAGCAGGCGTTTTCAATCCGCCGCCTAAGGTGCTTTCGGCGGTTATCCGCCTGAAAAGGAACGGTGTGCGGCAGCTGGCTTGTGATGAAAAGCTGTTCTGGCAGGTTGTGAAAACAGCATTTAATCAGCGGCGGAAGACATTGCGAAATGCATTGTCATCCCTGATAAACAAAGAGAAGATGGCTGCAGAGCCTTTACTCGAGCTCAGGGCCGAGCGCCTTGGCGTTAATGATTTCGTGCACCTTACTAATCTGATCACAGCAAGCCGTTCATGAAAAAGCTACTCATTGCGGATGACCTCCATCCGGTCTTTAAAGAAACTGCATTCAAGTTAGGATATGACGTTACCGACCTGCCGTTGATCACCAAACCGGAAGCGCTTGCCATTATAGGCGACTTTGATGTTCTGGCGATCCGTACCAAGTTTCAGGTCGACCGGGAAGTTCTCGATGCAGGAAGTAAACTGAAGTGTGTCGCCCGGGCGGGCGCCGGAATGGACAACATCGACGAACCCTATGCAAAGTCAAGAGGGATAGCCTGCATCAACGCTCCTGAAGGTAACCGCGACGCCGTTGCCGAGCACGCTGTGGGGTTGCTGCTGGCATTGATGAATAATTTCCGGAAGGCCGATGCGGAAATACGCAGCGGTATCTGGGACCGCGAAGGGAACCGTGGATGGGAGTTAAAGGGGAAGACCGTTGGTATAATAGGCTATGGTAATACCGGCATGGCTCTGGCGAAAAAGCTATCCGGCTTTGAGGTGAACGTTTTGGCGTTCGACAAATACCGGACCGGCTTCAGCGATCAGTTTGCAACGGAAGCCGTCATGGAACAGATCGTTAAACAGGCTGATGTGATTTCGCTGCATGTCCCCCTTACACGCGAAACCAGATCGCTGGTGGATGATGAATATCTGTTCCACTTCCGCAAACCTTTTTTCTTTTTGAATACATCGCGCGGTGAAACGGTCCATACGCCTGCCATTCTTAAAGCGATCAGAGAAGGCAGGATCCTGGGCGCTGGTCTGGATGTGCTGGAGGTCGAAAAGTTTCCCGCATTAACGGATCAGCAATGGTTCGCGGATCTGGTGAACAATGGCAAAGTGCTGCTAACGCCTCACGTGGCAGGCTGGACCTACGACTCTTACCGCAAGATATCCGAGGTGCTCGCTGAAAAGCTTAAAAATTTGCAATTATAACATTTGGCTGTTATCTTCGTATAACATCAAAGCAAGACTATATCGGCTCCGGTTCGGCATAGTCTTGTTTGTTTTTTATAGACTACCCATAAAATTGAAAAATATGGCAGAGGTAACTTATTACACAAAAGAAGGAATCGAAAAACTAAAAGAAGAATTACATTTTCTTACCACGGAGGGAAGGGCAAAGATCGCGGCAGCAATAGCCGAAGCCCGTGATAAAGGCGACCTTTCTGAAAACGCCGAATATGATGCCGCTAAGGAAGCGCAGGGTCTTCATGAAACGAAAATTGCCAAATTGAAAGAGGTTTTGGCTTCTGCGCGTTTAATTGACGAGTCGAAATTAGACACGTCTAAAGTTCTTGCCCTTTCTATCGTTAAGATTAAGAACGTTAAAAACGGAGCCACCATGACCTACCAGCTGGTTTCTGAAACAGAAGCCGACCTTAAGTCAGGTAAGATCTCCGTGAAATCGCCGATAGCACAGGGATTACTTGGTAAATCTGTCGGCGATAAAACGGAAATCAGCGTTCCGGCCGGCAAAATGGAATTTGAGATATTGGAGATCAGCAGATAACGAACCGCCATGGCATCAATCTTTACTAAAATAATTCAGGGTGAAATTCCGGCACATAAGGTTGCCGAAACCAATGATTTTCTTGCTTTTCTGGATGTAAATCCGCTCGTGGAGGGTCATGTTCTGGTAATCCCGAAAAAGGAGGTTGATTATATTTTCGACCTGGACGATGAAACGTATGCCGGATTAATGCTCTTTGCGAAGATAGTAGCCGCCGGAGTGAAGAAGGCCATTCCGTGTAAACGGGTAGGGGTAGCAGTTATCGGACTGGAGGTGCCGCATACGCATGTTCATCTGGTTCCGCTGAACCGGATGAATGATATTAATTTCAGTCAGCCAAAGCTCCACCCATCTCAGGAAGAGCTCGCTGAAACTGCAGAGAAGATTCGCGAGGCGCTGGGCTAATACCCGTGAGGCACTGCAAAAAAGAAAGGTCCGGCAAGTATGCCGGACCTTTCTTTTTTGGGCTTCCCTCGCGGCATCGTGCCAGATAACTGATAGTTAAGAGATGATTTGTCAGTGCCGTGTTCGTCTGATATAGGTGTCACGACCCATGAGGTACCTATAAGGTACCTTTAATATACCCTGGAAGTAGTTGCAAAATGCAGCTTCGGCCGGAGGCGTTTTTTAAGTAACAGTTAAAGGCCGCCGCCGGATCACTTCGCTATTCTTTTCTCATTATCCTTCACAAAGGCGTCCCACCCTGAATACGATTTCTTTGTTCCTCCTGTGGTGCTCATCCTCTGGAATGAATGGCAGACGGCAACGGCTAAACCATCGGTAGCATCCAGAAATTCCGGCTTTTCGTTGAACTTCAGCAGCGTCTGTAACATGGCAGCCACCTGTTCCTTGCCCGCATTTCCGTTTCCGGTGATGGATTGCTTGATCTTCCGCGGCGAATATTCAAATATTGGCAGGCCTCGCGACAATGCGGCAGCCATGGCAACCCCCTGCGCCCGGCCAAGCTTCAACATTACCTGAATGTTTTTGCCATAAAAAGGAGCTTCGATCGACAGGCAGTCGGGTTGATACTGATCGATAAGTGCTACCGTCTTTTCAAAGATGCGTTTCAGCTTCAACGGATGATCATCCAGATGATCCATTTTAACCACTCCCAGGCTGATCAGCCCGAGCTGGTTCTTTACTTCCTTCACCAAGCCGTAACCCATCACAGCGGTTCCCGGATCTATTCCTAAAATGATCCTTTCAGTGGCTTTCTCCTTCATCATAACGCAGACAATATTACTAATAATACCGTTGCAATCTGCTTCAGTGCCTTTCAACTCTGCCGATTTTATTAACATTGTAGCTCAATAACCACGATTTGAAGCGTCAGCATAAAAAGCTTATCAGTTTATTTTTTAAAGTTGCCATTATCCTGATGGCATTCGGCTTCATCTGGTTTAAACTTAATGACAATCAAAATCTGAAAAACTTCAACGCACTGATCCGCTCAATACCCCGGACCGAGGTCTATTGGGTCATCACTGTGGTCGTCATACTGATGTTCTTCAACTGGTTCCTTGAGTCGCTCAAGTGGAAGTACCTGGTGAGACGGATCGAGAAGATCACTGCCTGGAAAGCGGTCGAGTCGGTCTTCTGCGGCCTCACGTGGGCGGTTTTCACTCCGAACAGGATCGGTGAATACGGAGGCAGGGTATTCTTTCTTTCGCCGAGGCGGCGGATGCTGGGGGTGATAGCTATGGGGGTGGGTTCGGTTGGCCAGATGGTCGTCACCAATATCGTCGGATCGGTCGCGCTTCTCTGGTTCATCTGGCGGTTCCTTGCGCTGGAGTTCTGGGTTAATTATGCGTTGCTTGTTCTTGTTGTGGTCTTTTGCGTTTTCTTTGCTGTTTTCTACTTCAATATCCGGGTACTTTACGGGTGGATCTCGAAGCTCAGCATATTAAGACCGTTCCGGAAGTTCTTTGCCATCTTATCGCGTTATCACACCGGCGACTTATGGAAGGTTTTCTTCTATTGCCTTGCCCGCTTTGCGGTCTTTACATCGCAATACTACATTCTGATCCATTTATTGCTGCCTGAGTTGCCGTTGTTTGAGATCTGCATGATGACCTTCATCCTGTTTTTTATTCAATCGGCCATGCCTTCACTCGACCTGCTTGATGTGGGCGTGAGGAGCATGACAGCCACCTATTTTTTTGGTTTTATTACCGGTCAGGACGTGGCAGTTATGGCCGTAACGGCCTGTGTCTGGTTTGTAAATCTGATCATTCCTGCTATTTTAGGCGCCGGATTTGTCCTCAAGCTCAATTTCTTTGGCCCTGATCATCGTTAGTATCCTTTCCATTTGCCTCACGCTTCTCTATGCAGGTATCGTTGTTTATTTCCGCATGGGATGGCTCAGGTTGCCCGGAGTGACCGCCGGTGCAGCAACCGTAAGGACATCGGTCAGCGTACTGATCGCTGCCCGTAATGAAGAAGCACACATCGGTGCAACCATTGGTGATATCTTAGCCCAGAATTTCCCTACCGGTCTGCTGGAAGTGATCGTTGTCGATGATCACTCAACCGACCGGACCTCTGAGATCGTTTCATCCTATGCTGATCAAGGCGTTAAGCTGGTTCGTTTGAACGAAGATAAAGCACTCAATTCGTACAAGAAAAAGGCGATCAGCGAGGCAATAGATAAAGCTTCCGGCGAATTGATCATTACCACCGATGCCGATTGCCGGATGGGACCGGACTGGCTAAAAACCGTTGTTCAATTTTACGAAAAAGGTGATTTTAAGCTGATCTCTTCCCCCGTTGCTTACTTCAGGGAGAAAACGTTTTTTGAGGAATTACAGACCCTGGAATTCTTATACCTGATCGGGCTGGGGGCATCGACGATTGGCAATAAAATGCCGTCAACGTGTAATGGCGCCAATCTGGCCTACCGCAAAGATGTGTTTAAGGAGCTGGGCGGCTTCAGCGGTATCGATGACCTGGCCTCCGGCGATGACGAGCTTTTTCTCCATAAGGTTGCCGGGCAATACCCGGAGGGGATCGGATTTTGTAAATCGCGGGAAGCCATAGTGTATACCTATGCAAAAGAAAATATTGGTCAGTTCATTCAGCAGCGGAAACGATGGGCGTCGAAAAGTACCCGGTATAAGAATAGATTGATCGTGGCGTTAGGAGTTTCGATCTGGCTTTTCAATGCACTTATCCTGTTGAATACCCTCCTCGGTTTTTTTAATTCAAATTATTGGCTCATACTGCTTTTCAGCCTGCTGTTGAAGTTTGTGGCAGAGGTTTTCTTTTTGGTTCCGTTGTGCAACTTCATCAGCCGAAGAGGGTTGATCTGGTACCTTCCTCTTTTGACGGTCATACATACAGTGTACATGGTTTACATCGGCATTGCCGGCAACTCCGGAAAATATGACTGGAAAGGCAGGATGGTGAGGTAAATTCCGATTTCTTTCCAAAAATGCCTAATTTTATCCCTGAACACCTAAAAACACGTCTTGGACCACATCTTTCCAACAGCCGGAGGCACTGAGGAGAATGAATTGATACAGCTTTTGCTGAAACGCCAGGCTGAACTAAATTCGTTGCTGGAAGTAACACAGGCAATCAATAAGAACATGGCTGCCTCTGTACTTTTTGAGATGCTGGAAGTTATTCTGAAAGTTCATCTTAAGATAGGGAAGATGCGGCTTCTGATCAGGGAGGATGACCATTTCTACTGTGCTTCCAGATTTGGAGGTAAAGCGGAGGCACCCCAGACCCTTCAGAAGATCTGCCACATCTTACAG
>DASWXL010000086.1:0-3668 GCA_036405495.1 Sphingobacteriaceae bacterium
GAGGTTATAGGTATCATATCCCGAACCTTTGGCATTTCCCAGTTCGCGAATGACCTTCCCGTTCTTGTCGAGCAATGCTGTTCTTGACGGCGTACTCAGGTTTGAATAGGTATCCACGAAATAGCTGCCGTCAGGCGATAACGAAACGTTGTGGTAATAATTTCCGGATGTTAGGCGTTTGATCGGGCCGCCTTTAAGGCTGACCTTATACAGGTCGACACGTGTGGTAGCTTCTTTTCGTGCCGTGAAATAGATTTCATTGGCTTTTTCATCAACAAGCAGCAGATCATTTACGCGCCAGTTGCCTTCGGTCAGCTGTTTCTTAAGCTTGCCGTTAAGGTCATAATAGTAGAAGTGGCCCATTCCGGTTTTGTCGCTTTTCAGGATAAAGCCGCTTCCGTTCTTAAGGAAGTACATGCTGTCGAACCAGTCGATCCAGGTCTTTTGATTTTCTTCATAGATCACTTTTTTCTGGCCATTCTGCGGTGTAACCGAATAGATGATCAGGTTGTTCTGATCGCGGTTCATCCATTGGACCCAAAGCGTTTTGCTGTCGGCCATCCAGAAAGGGGTTCCGAAATACTGATCGGCTTTTGCGTCAAATTCAGCCCACGTTGTACCGGCTGATCCTGTTTTTACGATCCCTACCTTAACTTCGGGGTTTTTATCACCTGCCTTGGGATAGCGGGTGTTCTCCAGGAAACCATGCTGACCGCTGGAATTATAGATCGGGAACACGGGAACCTGGCTGTCGTCGAAACGCATAAAGGCGATCGACTTACTGTCAGGGCTCCACCAGAATGCTTTGTAACGGGTCGACCGCCCAAGGATCTCTTCGTAATAAACCCACGAAGCCCATCCGTTATAGACAACATCGGAACCATCGGTAGTATAGCGGGTTTCTTTTTTCGACGCAATATCAATGGAATATAGATCGTTATTGCGGGTGAAGGCTACCTGCCGGCCATCCGGCGATAGGGTTGGATTCTTTTCTTCGGCGTCGTCGCTGGTGAGCTTCGTTTCGTTACCTTCCACATCTTTATAGAATATGTCTTTCTGACGTACGGATACCGTTGCTTCATTGGCTTTAGCCGGCGGGGCAATCGTTGATGTGCCGGTCCTGGCATCGACCAGGTATGCTTTACGGTCTCTGCCTTCGCCACGCCATTCGATATAGTGGGTGTTATCGGCCCAGCCCCTGATAAACGGCAGCGGATTTACCAGGTCCTGCGGAGGTGCCGCATAAATTTGCTGAAACGTCAGCTCCTTTTTTTTCTGTGCAAAAACTGCAACAGAGCTTAAGGTCGCAGCGGAGAGGGCTGCTAACCGAAACATTTTTGAAGTCATTTCTGAAGTTTAGGATAATATGATTGTGCAACTAAAGTATAAATTAAAATTTGCCGGACAAACACAGGTAATAACAAGGTGTGTTTTTTTACCTTAGCAATAATGAGCAGTAGTATGAGCGAACCTCTTAACAGCCGGACGGATCTGCAGGACTTTGGCAATCTGGAATTACTGGCACGCCAGGTAGTCGAAGGTTTTATAACAGGCTTGCATAAAAGTCCGTTCCATGGCTTTTCGGTGGAGTTTGCCGAACACCGGTTGTACAACAGCGGCGAGTCGGTGAAAAATATAGACTGGAAGCTGTTTGCACGAACCGACAAGCTGTTTGTAAAACGGTTTGAGGAAGAAACAAATCTGCGGTGCCAGATCGTGCTGGACGTTTCTTCATCCATGTATTACCCGGAAAAAGAGTTCAATAAGCTGCGGTTCTCGGTTTTATCGGCTGCATCCCTGATCTATCTCCTGCGGCGGCAGCGTGACGCTTTTGGATTAAGTTGTTTCTCAGACCATGTGGAATTCTCATCGCCCTCCAAGTCGACCGTCATACATCAGAAGTATCTCTTTACTGAGCTCGAAAAGTATGTTTCCAACCCCCGGAAGGGTAATAAAACTACAGTAGCAGCGGCCCTTCATCAGATCGCTGAACAGATTCACAAGCGTTCAATGGTGATCATTTTCAGCGATATGCTCGAAACCGGTAGTTCTGAAGCCGCACTGAACGAGATCTTCCATGCGTTGCAACATCTGAAATATAATAAGCATGAGGTGGTTGTTTTTAGCGTGACGGATCACCGCCGCGAGCTGGAGTTTGACTTTGAGAACCGCCCGTATCACTTTATTGATATGGAAACGGGCGAGGAAGTGAAGGTCCATCCCAATAATATCAAAGAAAGCTATCTTGATACGGTCCGGCGCTATCATAAGGAACTCCAATTGCGCTGTGCTCAGAACCGGATCGACCTGGTAGATGCCGATATTCATGCAGGTTTTTATCAGGTTTTACAAGCCTATCTGATCAAGCGCAACCGGATGCTGTGAGACGGATCAAACAGCAAAAGGTAATATTCTTAAACCCGACATCGCCGGTGCTGTTTATTAGATAAAGCATCTGCCATGTATCAGCACGACGAAATAATACAAAAAGCCCATGTTGTTTGCCATAAATGTGCCGACGACGGATCTTTCCCGAATAATCCTGTTTTGCCGATAATGGTATATAAGGGCGCACTTTTGCTGCACCCGGAACAGGACGCCCCGGCTGTTAAGAAGATCTTTGAAGAACACGGATGGTCGAACTCCTGGGAAGCCGGCATTTATGATTATCATCATTACCATAGTGTGACCCACGAGGTGTTAGGGGTAATATGCGGGAAAGCCGAGGTCCAGTTAGGCGGTCCGGAAGGTGTTTGCGTAGAGCTGGTAAGGGGAGACGTAGTGGTAATTCCTGCCGGTGTAGCGCATAAATGTTTAAGTTCCAGTAAAGATTTCCGGGTAGTGGGAGCTTATCCGGAAGGGCGGAATTATGACATGAACTACGGCAGGGAAGGAGAACGGCCACGGGTTGATGATAATATCAGAAACGTGTCCGTTCCCGACACCGATCCGGTTTACGGCAGTGAAGGTCCGCTTATAAAGAACTGGAAAGAGGGGGAGGGGTGCTGAGCCTCACATCCCGTCCAAAACTTCTTTGATGATCCTGCATGCTTCTGCGATCTGATCGTCGGTGATGATCAGCGGCGGTGCGATCCGCATGGAGTTATCACAGTGAAGAAACCAGTCGATGATGACGCCGCGTTCGGTGCATTGGCGGCTGATCGTTTCCACTTGTTCAAAGCTTTCGAATTGTAAAGCCAGCATTAGTCCTTTTCCCCTTACTTCTTTGATGAGCGGATGGCGGAGATGTGTTCTGAACAGCTCTTCCTTTCGGGCAACGTCTTTCATCAGATCCTCTTCCAGGATAACATTCAGCGTGGCTAATCCCGCCGCACAGCTTACCGGATGTCCGCCAAAAGTCGTGATATGTCCGAGGATCGGGTTTTCCTTGAACGAGTCCATCATATCTTTTGATGAGATGAAGGCTCCGATCGGCATTCCGCCGCCCATGCCTTTGGCGAGTAACAGGATGTCGGGAACAATATTAAAATGTTCGAATGCAAAGAACTTTCCGGTCCGCCCAAAGCCGGTCTGAATTTCGTCCAGTATCAACAAGGTTCCGGTGTCGTTACAGCGCTTTCGAAGCTCCAGCATGTAAGTGGCGTCGGGAACCCGGATACCGGCTTCGCCCTGTATGGTTTCTAAAATTACCGCAGCAGTTCTGGTTG
>DASWXL010000087.1:0-4930 GCA_036405495.1 Sphingobacteriaceae bacterium
GTCTGCATATCGGTAATATTAGGAACTGATTTTGCTTAACCAGGGTTATATCTTTAGGTTTTGGAGACGAACATGAGTACAGTATTTATTATCGACGACGATTCGATTCATCAGCGAATTGCACAAATAATGATTGAAAAACATCGTCTGTTCGATGTCTATAAAAGTTATACGGAGGCGGAGCAGGCGCTGGACTTTTTACGCGACAACCAAACCGACCCTAATGCATTACCCGACGTGATATTGCTGGACCTCAACATGCCTGTTGTTGATGGCTGGGATTTTTTGGATGCATTTGAAGATATAAATAAGAATCTGCAAAAGCAGATCCGCATTTACATCGTTACCTCATCTGTAGACGAAAAAGACAAAGTACGATCTCAGACGTACTCAACTGTGAGCGGCTTCATTTCCAAACCCCTGTCTCCGGACATTATCCGAACAACTTCTTTAGTTTAACTGTTATTTTTGCACTCTAAAAAAGTGTAAAGATGTTTGATAAATTATTTGAAGCACAGCAGAAAGCTGAAGAAGTTAAAAAGCGGCTTGATACCATTTCCGTAACCGGCGAAGCCGAAGGCGGCTCAATACGCGTTGTTGCTAACGGCAACAAAGTAGTTTCCGAAATCACCATCGATAGCGATTTTTTAAAGACGGCAGACAAAGAAGAGCTGGAAGAGCTCCTCGTAGTAGCCGTTAATAAAGCTATTCAGCAGGCGGAGCAGGTTAGCCAAACCGAAATGCAGGCCGTTACCCGCGATATGCTTGGCGGTATGGGTAACATTTTCGGGAACAAATAATATCTTCATCCCATGAACATCACCTATTATGGTCAGTCGTGCTTCATGCTTGAGGCCGATGATAAGAAGATATTGTTTGATCCGTTTATCACGCCTAACGAACTTGCTAAAGATGTCGATGTTGATGCCATCCACCCTGATGCGATCTTAGTATCACATGGCCACCAGGATCACGTGGCCGATCTGATTCCGATCGCCAAACGAACAGGCGCCCTCGTCATTTCGTCATTTGAAATCATGGTTTGGCTTAATGATAATGGCATCCCGAACACTCATCCCATGAATTTAGGCGGCAAGTGGCAGTTCGATTTTGGAACCGTAAAAATGGTCAATGCTGTGCATTCTAACTCCTTGCCGGATGGAAGTTACGGCGGGACCGCAGCCGGGTTCATCATTCAAACGGGCGGAAAAACGATCTATTATGCCGGTGATACGGCGCTGCATTCGGACATGAAGCTTCTAGGCGAAATGTTCCGGATCGATCATGCGTTCCTGCCTGTCGGCGATAATTTCACCATGGGAGTTGATGATGCTATCCTTGCTGCACAATTTGTAAAGTGCTCCAGTATCATCGGCATGCACTATGACACCTTTGGCTTTATCAAAATCGACCATGGTCAGGCACAGCAGAAATTTCAGGATGCCGGCCTGGATCTGAAGCTCATTCCAATCGGCCAATCGCTAACATTGTAGTACAAACAGTGTGTTATTCTAAAGACTTGTCAGGTTTATGAACCTGACAAGTTAATCCGGGTCCTTCCATTCCCTGCATCCGTATAATCAGCGAAAAACCAATCTCCACCAGGGTTTTCCCGTCCTTTCCACTGATTTTGTCGGACAAAATTTACATTTTTGAGCACTAACCTTAATAAATGAAACATTATCTGATCGGGTCGGAGACCTTAACTCCGCACTTACTAAATAATATCCTGACCTCCGGGGCTAGTCTGTCACTTGGCGACTCTGCTACTCAAGCCATTCTTAACTGCCGGAATTACCTCAATAAAAAACTTGAGAACAGCAGTGCGCCCATCTACGGTATCAACACAGGGTTCGGTTTCCTGCAGAATGTCCGCGTACCGCACGGGCAGCTTACCCAGCTCCAACATAATTTGTTGCTTTCGCATGCCTGTGGTACCGGTGAGTTTGTTCCACGTGAAATTGTCAGGTTGATGCTTCTTCTAAAGATCCAGTCGCTTGCATATGGCAATTCAGGCGTCACGCTGGAGACTGTGAACCGGCTGATCTATTTTTATAATGCAGATATTCTCCCTGTGGTATATACCCAGGGATCACTTGGGGCATCCGGAGATCTGGCGCCGCTGGCGCACCTGGCCCTGCCCCTGATCGGCGAAGGTGAACTATGGATAAATGACGAAAGAATAAAAAGTAACGACTGGTATTCAGGATCCGAACTGGAGCCGCTAAAACTCGAGTCGAAGGAAGGCCTGGCTCTCATTAACGGCACTCAGTTCATGGCAGCCTATGGCATCCATATCATCCTGAGAACAAACCATCTTTCAAATACCGCCGACGTGATCGCGGCCTTGTCTGCCGATGCATTTGATTGCAGGATAGATCCTTTCAAGCCGGCAAGCCATGCCATTCGTCCGCATAAAGGGCAGTCTGAAACGGCGAAGGCTTTGTATGAAATCTTAGACGGCAGCGAAATAATAAAACAGGAAAAAGTGCACGTGCAGGATCCCTACTCTTTCCGTTGCATCCCCCAGGTACATGGCGCCAGTAAAGATACTTTCAGATATGTACAGTCTGTGTTTGAAACCGAGATCAATTCTGTAACCGACAATCCGAATATTTTCCCGCAGGACGACGATATCATTTCGGCAGGAAACTTCCATGGCCAGCCGCTTGCATTAGCACTCGATTTCTTATGTATCGCACTATCAGAACTTGGTTCAATTTCCGAAAGACGAACCTTTCAACTTATCTCGGGACAGCGGGGCCTGCCGAACTTTTTGGTTCAGAATGCCGGACTCAACTCAGGACTCATGATCACCCAGTACACGGCAGCTTCAATGGCCAGTGAAAACAAGCAATTATGCACACCGGCCTCGGTCGACTCGATAGTTTCGAGCAATGGCCAGGAAGACCATGTCAGTATGGGCGCAAATGCTGCCACGAAATGTTTGCGGGTCCTGAGAAACGTCGAGAATATCCTGTCTATCGAGCTTCTTACTGCAGCGCAGGCGCTGGAATTCAGGAGGCCATTAAAAACCTCCCCTCAGCTTGAAACATTGTTTTCGTCTTTTCGGGCGGAGATCCCGCCACATGAAAACGACAGGCTGCTGGCTGACGACATGCAAAAAGCGGTTACATTTTTAAGAACCCGGCTATAAAAAAAGCCCGCAAGGCTTGAATACCCTGCGGGCCTGTTCGCTGCTGTCATGCCGGGCGAAAACCCGACCTGATCAGCATTTAATTAAAGATAAAAGGAACATAGATCCCAACCGAAACGTTGCGTCCCTGATTTAAGATGCCTTCATACTTTAAGCGGCTCAAGTGGCTGACATAGGCCTTATCAAACAGATTGGAGGCCGCAATGTTAACCCTTATCGGCTGCTTATTTAACATAAAGGTGGTCCCTATCGCGGCATTGACCAGGGTATATCCCCCGGTAACCGTTTCGAACACATCAATATCATTCTGCCGGAATACGTTGTCAAGCTCAACAGAGAAATAAGTTTCATTCAATCCGGCGATGTCCGGTTCAATCCGGATTTCATTCCTTAGCGCTGCTGCCGGAATAAAGGGAAGCGCCTGATGGGTCGTCCGGTTTTTACCGCGAGTAAACGAAAACGTATTTTCAAAATGTAAGACCTCCAGCGGATGGAGGGTTAAGCCCGCTTCAGCACCATACAGGTTTGCATTATCCTGAGTGTACCGGAAAACCGGAAACTCCTCACCTTCAACTGCGATAACTTCATTATTGAACTGACGATAATAAATGTAATGGTTAATGTAGTTATTGAACACGCCGATGGTCGCACTCGCCTTTTCACCCGCAAACTCCACGGCCATATCACCATAAATGCTTTTTTCGGGATCAAGGGCGGTGTTCCCGATCTCATAACGAAAGGTCCCTTCGTGAATGCCATTAGAATTTAGTTCAGCGATATTAGGGGCCCGGAAAGCGCTTCCGAGATTTGCCTTAAAACTCCATTGGTCATTAAATTCCTGCGTAAATCCGAGCGCCCCGCTGATATTGGAAAAGGTGTTGGTGAACGCATTGAATTTTTCTTCCGTCCCTTCAAGCATCTGGTCGCCAGTAATGTTGCGGCGATCGAAACGGGCTCCGATACTGAGAGTGGTCACATTGCGCCAGGTCTTTTTTCCATAACCAAAAACACCAAAGTCATTGCTCTTATAATCCGGGATCAAAAGTTCCTCCGCCTTGTTGACGTTCTCCTGAAAAGAGCCCGCGATACCTATCACCGGCTCCCAGCCCCACTTTTCCTGGAAGTAATACTTCAGGTCGTAGCTATAGGTCTTCAAGTCGAAGAACAGTGATGGTTCGGACGGACTTTCCTCAAGTTCCCTCCGCTGGTTATCCTGATAGGCAAAATTGGAGCGAAGCCGACCCGTACCGATAAGAATGTTGCTGTTCAATGCCAGCTTATAATGCCTCACATCCTGGAAAGGCAAAAGAAGCTGCCGGTCTTTCAACTGAGAAGAACTCAGAACGTTACCATCTTCATCAATAAACTGCCCTGCAGCATTGCGTTCGAAGTCGGGTAACCCCAGCTCACTTTTAAAACTTGAGAAGTCCAGATGTGTATAGCCCCACTCCTTATTTAAGCCCAACTGCCCACTGATGTTGAGCTCGTTAAAACCCGTATTTGCTATGCGGCCTTCCGGGGTATTGTAACTAAAGGCATTCTTGTATGAGCCGCGTCCGCGCCATATAAAGCCATCAGCATTTCCTTCAAGCATCACCGAACTTCCTGAAAGTCCGTTGTTCGAGGCATAGTTGGTCAGTAACTCACCCTTGACCTGACCATCGGCTGCCGGCAGAGGATCAAGAATATTGATCACACCGCCCAATGCATCAGACCCGTAAAGCAAGCTGGCAGCGCCCCGCAAAACCTCGACCCGCTGCGCTCCAAACTGAT
>DASWXL010000088.1:0-5643 GCA_036405495.1 Sphingobacteriaceae bacterium
CATCCGGATGAACTCTGTAAACGACAAGGGGCGGGCTGAACGCGCCTGGTGACTGCTGAAGTGCTGAACGAGATACGAGATCTTGGACAATTCATGCAGATCGGAGTGGGGGAGGAGTCCGCCGACAAAAGTATATAGGGCAAAGAACAGTACTCTGAATCTCACGATGGCATGATTATCGGGCGGTAAATATATTATTTTTTTAAAATGCGGCTTATGGCCGGAGAATTGTATGTTGTAACTTTAATGATAGGTAATTTCGGTAAAGCTAATCATATGTGAATGGATGATAACCTGACTTACAACGACCATGTGCTTTCGATCTGCCAGGCACTTTACAGCGATATGATGTGGTTCATCTGGTGTGCGGCGGATCTGGCCCTTGAAAGCGACCTGAAGTATCTCACCGAGGTATTTGATGAAGATGAGGCTATTCCGGTGAATACGGAATTGCTTGAGGCGGTTGACGATCCGGCGGTAAATGTGCTGACGAAGTGGATCAATAAGATCGATGAAACGCTGTCTTCGTTCCATAACCTTAATCTCCTTTCGATCGAGGATATCACGAAAAACGCACCCGGTCAGGATGCGCCGGTTGAACGGGCACAGATAGAGGGCGACCGGTATACCGGGACATTGAAGATCGCGGAGGAGTCGGCGATCTCCATGCAGGCCGATATTTTGTCGGATATACTTGTGCTGGCAGAACATAATCCCGCCTGTCTGCACCTTGTCGAAGAGTATGAGAACGGCGCTTCGTGGGATGTTTTTGCCGACAGCGCCGATCAGAATATCAATCTGCTTTATGGACTTTTTAACGAGGCTTTCGCTGTAGTCGGCGACTTATACACTATCCAGGGCGCCCGGAAGAAATAGTTTTCGGTATTGCAGGAATCCTTGTAATGGTATCATTCTTGTGCCGGCTAATTTGTACTAACTCTTAACCAGTATGGAACCGATAAAAGTCATGGCCACTATTGATGATGCGATTTACGAAGTGGAAGTTCAGCAACCGGACCCGAAAAAATACAACTTTGAGGTTCTTCAGGACGGCAAGCCTATCGGCACGCTTCACAAAGAGAACGAGCAGTGGTATGCGAATGAAGAAAGCTGTTTAATGCAGGATGATATCAAAGAGATCGGCAAAGCGGTTGATGCCAGGCTGAAAGACAATGAATAGGAGGGTCTTTTTAAAACGCCTCTCCTAAACTCAGATAGAAACCGTTCTGTCGCTTTTCTCCCGGGCGTTTCTCGCCTACGGCATAGTCTACCCGTACGCTTAACCCGCGGTCGATATCAAAAAAGTACCGTAAGCCGGCGCCTGCCGAAGGCTTAATACCGTCGAAGTCTAAACTGCGCGGCGCATAGACCGTTCCCGCTGCCGCAAAAGCTGCAACACCCAGTCTCGGAATAAAGCGGTACCGCAGTTCGCCCTGTAATGCCAGCATATTCTGATCGCGGTAGCGGCCGGTGTAATATCCCCGCATCATGGCGTCGTTTCCGAGCTGCCGCATTAAATAGAAGGGTACACGGGTGCCGGCAAGCGATTGGTAATTTCCGTTTATCCCAAGCACCGTTTTTTTATTAAAGCTGTGGAAGTTGCGTACATCGATCCGCGTCTGACTGCCTTTGAAGCTATCCCCGCCAAAGAAACCCGGGGCATAAGCGTAGTTGATCTTGATGAGGGTACCACGGGTGGTGTAGGTATTCGAATTGCGGCTGTCGATGATCTGCGACAGACCGATGAACAGCACCTGACCGCCGTCAGGATCAAAAACGCTTATATTATTGGGGTAGATGCCACCCGCAACGCGGTCGTAAAAGCGGTAGTTCTCGTAGTTCACAGTAACGCCGGTATAAGCGCCGGGGCCAAATCTCTTTTCTGCTTCCACACCTGCTTTGAACTGCTTTTGCGTTACCAGCTCTTTATTCACATCGAGAGTACGGTCGCCGGTGCCGTAGAAATTAAACGGGAAGTCCTTGTATCTGAACTCAGACGTGAAGTGATACTTGTTCTGCGGCGTCCAGATATCCGATTTCAGGTAAAAATTAGATTGCTGATTGGTGGTGTAGGTGGCAATGGCCGACACGGATGATGTGCGCGTAAGCGTATCGCTTTTGTCAGTGTAAAATGAGTACAATGGCAGCAAACCGAATTCCAGACCGGTCTCCTGCGCGTATCCGATCACGGGCAGCGGCAAAAAGCTTGCCGAACGGGTGGTATCTTTTTTATTGGACAAAAATTTGTCGATGAGTTTGTTCTGCGCGGACACACGGGGTGAAATAGAAACGATAGCCGCAAGTGCGATGCCGGAAATAGCCCTTTTAATCATGGCACGAATATAAAGGGATTTCTCATTGTAATAGTGGTACCCAGGGGCACAACTCCGTATGCAAATTGTTAAAATAGATATAAAAGCTATTTTTGCCCCCTTAATAGAGAAAAACATGGAGAAGCAAAGAGGTCCTATATCTCAGTTTATTGAGCACAACTACCGCCATTTCAACGCTGCGGCTTTGGTTGATGCAGCCAAAGGCTATGAAACGCACCTTGCTGAAGGTGGAAAGATGATGATCACCCTCGCAGGGGCGATGAGTACCGCCGAACTGGGTATTTCGCTGGCAGAGATGATCCGCCAGGATAAGGTGGCCATTATATCATGCACCGGTGCAAACCTGGAAGAAGATATCATGAATCTGGTGGCGCACAGTCATTATAAGCGCGTTCCGAACTACCGTGATCTGAGTCCGCAGGAAGAATGGGATCTGCTGGAAAACGGGTTCAACCGTGTTACCGATACCTGTATCCCTGAAGAGGAGGCATTCCGCCGTATTCAAAAACATATTCACAACATCTGGAAGGATGCCGACGACAAAGGTGAGCGTTATTTTCCGCATGAGTTTATGTACAAGCTGCTGTTAAGCGGCGCAATGAAGGAGAACTACGAGATCCCGGTTGAGCATAGCTGGATGATCGCTGCTGCGGAGAAGAACCTGCCGATCATCGTTCCCGGATGGGAAGACTCAACGATGGGGAACATTTTTGCCTCGTATGTGATCAAAGGCGAGATCAAGGCGTCAACGATGAAAAGCGGTATTGAATATATGGCGTGGCTTGCTGACTGGTACCGCGCGAATTCGGCCGGAAAAGGGATAGGTTTCTTCCAGATCGGCGGCGGGATTGCCGGTGATTTCCCGATCTGTGTTGTTCCGATGCTTTATCAGGATCTGGAAATGCATGAGATCCCGTTCTGGAGTTACTTCTGTCAAATATCGGATTCAACCACTTCATACGGGTCTTATTCCGGGGCTGTTCCGAATGAAAAGATCACCTGGGGTAAGCTGGATATTCACACTCCGAAATTCATTGTCGAGTCTGACGCAACGATCGTCGCCCCCCTCATTTTCGCGTGGATATTGAACCAATAAAAAAACGTCCTCAGTTAATTTGAGGACGTTTTTTTTAATTATTTAGAATGATTATAAATTGCTATTAATAGTCATTATAATGTCAGCGTTGTTTGAATTAATCATACTTTTGTCAACCGAAAAATGTGGGAAAAGTGTGCTTTTTTCACACGTTTCGGATAGTTACTTTCAAAACTTTAAGCATTAAATACTTAATATGAGAAACATCTCATTGTTTTTTAGAAGTGTTGCAAAATCTTTACTCTTAATCTCATCTTTAACCTTTGCAAGTATTTCTGTTGTAAAAGCCCAGGATCCGGCTAACGGAGCGGCTCTTTTCAAACAGAAGTGTACTTCATGTCACCGTTTTGACCGTATCGTTGTAGGGCCGGCTTTGAAGGGTGTTACTGAAAAGTACGACGAGCAGTGGCTGGTCAGCTGGATTAAGAATTCACAGGCATTGGTTCAGGCCGGAGATCCTGCAGCTGTGAAGGTTTTCAACGAGTTTAACAAGGTTGCCATGCCTTCGTTCCCGGAAATGAGCGATGATGATGTTAAAGACATCATTGCGTACATGAAAGCGGAAAGCGAGAAGCCTGCAGAAGCAGCCGGAGCTGCTGCCGGTGGCGCAGCGGGTGCCGAAGCCAAAGCTAATGAAGGCGTTTCCAACTTCGTTCTGATCGGTTTGCTCGCCGTTGTCCTGATCGCGTTTTTCGTGATCGTTGTACTTAACCGTGTGATCAACGCTTTAGAGCGGATCATTCTTCAGAAGAAAGGTATCGCGGTGGAGGAAATTCCGCAGAGAAGCGCTTTTGAGAATGTTAAGAGGTTATCAAAGAATAAGAAGTTCGTATTCTTTGTGATCCTGCTGCTGGTTATCTTCCTGGGCTCATGGGGCTGGAACATTATGTGGAACACAGGTGTTCATCAGGGATATCAGCCGGTTCAGCCGATCAAGTTCTCTCACCAGCTGCATGCCGGTACTAACCAGATCGACTGTCAATACTGCCACACCGGAGCTTTCAAGTCTAAAAATGCCTCTATTCCGTCATTGAACGTTTGTATGAACTGTCACAACTATGTGCAGGCTACTGACAAGTATGACGGACAGATCTCTCCTGAGATCCAGAAGATCTACAAGGCGCTGGACTACAATCCGGAGACAAAACAATATGGTCCGAACAAGAAGCCTGTTGAATGGATCCGTATCCACAATCTTCCTGATCTGGCTTACTTCAACCACTCTCAGCACGTGAGTGTTGCCGGTATCGAGTGTCAGAAATGCCACGGTCCGATCGAGACCATGGAAGAAGTTTACCAATACTCACCTCTAACCATGAAATGGTGTATCGACTGCCACCGTCAAACAGAGGTTAATCATCAGGGTAATGACTATTACAACAAACTGATAGCTGCCCACGAGAAGCTGAAGAAAGGTGAGAAAGTGACGGCTGCGGTATTGGGTGGTCTGGAGTGTGGTAAATGCCACTATTAATAATTAAAAGAAACTTACGCATACAGTTATATATAGCTTAAATGGAAAGCAATAAAAAATACTGGAAAGGTATAGACGAACTAAATAATACACCGGAATTTGTTGAAGCGAACAAAGGTGAATTTGCTGAACCTCTTCCGATTGAGAATGTGATCAGCGAGGCGGGTTTGAGCACAAAGGCTCCGCGTCGTGATTTCCTAAAAGCGCTTGGATTTGGTTTGGGAGCGGTTACCCTGGCTGCATGTCAGAAAACGCCGGTACATAAATCTATTCCATATCTCGTTAAACCGGAAGAGGTGACTCCTGGTATTCCTAACTACTATACTTCGAGTTTCAAAGGACAAAGTATTTTAGTAAAGACCCGTGAGGGGCGGCCTATCAAGATCGAAGGAAATCCGGCCGGACTACTGGGTAATCATGGAACTGACGCCGTTACTCAGGCGTCTGTTCTTGATCTGTACGATGTATCCAAGCAAAAGTCTCCTTTGCTGGACGGTAAAGCCGTCGCATGGGATGAGGTAGACAGCTTTGTTAAAGGCGAGCTGAACAAAATTCAGGCCGGCGGTAAAAAGATCCGCATCATTTCTTCAACTGTCTACAGCCCTTCATCTAAAGCGGTTATCGCCGACTTTATCGCTCAGTATCCGAATACCAAACATATTAATGTTGATCCCGTGTCTTATACGGGTATTATCAAGGCAAACGAGAACAGCTTTGGAAAAGCAGTTCTGCCTCGTTAC